>CAZPKJ010000025.1:0-24988 GCA_964587075.1 uncultured Flavobacteriaceae bacterium
GTAAATTCTGCGTGCAATCAGTTCGCCTCCGTAAATATATGCCGGAGTTGCCTCAAGCCTGTACTTTGAGCCTGAACAATGTGTAAACTGATCCTCGTAGTTGCTAATGTCAGCAACAGGTTCATTATACAGAAGCGGTAAAAAATAACAGGTTTCCTTATCCTTTGATCCACACACATCAGGGTGCGATGCTAAATAATAAAACAGGGATGTTGACCCTGCTTTATTTACACCTGCAATGATAAGATTGGCAACCGGAGGCTGGGATGACGACAATGACATTAAATTTGAATACGCAATTAGTGCGAAAATTCGGGATTTTTAATGACTTTTCCGGTTATTTTCTTATAAATTTCGGCCAGCCGGCCATAAAAAGCTTCATCATTAAATTGAATATCAGCAAGTTGCTTGGCTCTGGCCCCCATTTTGGCCGCCTTGTCGGGATGGCACCATAAGTCGGAAATATAACCTGCAAGCGCCGATGCATCATGCGACGGAAAAACTTCACCGGTCTCGCCCGGAATAATATATTCAGGGATACCACCTTTATCGGATCCCAGCACGGCTTTCCCCCGGGCAAATGCTTCCATCATTACATAAGGAAAGTTTTCATGCCATAAGGATGGCACCACTAAAAACCTGCAATGGCCGAATAAATTTTCCAGCTCATGGCCATATTTTGAGCCTATAAATTCAACATTGTCAATTTGTTTTTGAGCAGCATAATCCTCAAGATAGGTCCTGTGTTTGCCATCGCCTGCAATTTTCAGGCGGGCATCGGGAACCATCTTCATCGCGTCAAGCAAAACATCCACTCCTTTTTCATCCGATAAACGGCCTAAAAAAAGCAGATAGCCGCCATCATTAGCCGACAACCTGTAATGCGTAGCGTTAAAGGGTTTACCTAAAAAACGTAATGTTGCTTTTCCCTTGCCCCAAAACTCTTCGGTTTTATTCAGCATAAACATGCTTTCAAATAAAAACGCGCTCACATTTTTTTTCCAGATATCGAGATAAGCGTGCGTGTATGACTCCATGGCACTGATTACACTTACCGCCATTGAATGCTTACAGCAATTGTTTACAATGGCTTTATAATACTTTCCCCCTTTACAATCTTCACATATTCTGCCGTGATGGAACAAACGGTAATTCGGACAAATATGTTTGTAGTCGTTGCACGACATCACTACCGGAATTCCCTCTTCACGGCAAGCATCCAGGATGCTGGGTGTAATGGTTACATAAATGGCAAACACATGTACAATATCGGGCTTGAATTCCTGTAACAACTTGCGGAATTGTTCTTTGTTCTTTCTCGAATAAATAATTTCAGGAATATTTTTCAACCGGGTTAAAACATTTCCTTTCAGATAATCGAAAGTTTCGCCAAAAATTACCGATTCATCCTTTTTATACACATCACGGCTGCCTTCGGCGTCATAGTCGGTGGTATAAATGCGTACGTCATGATTATGGTTTCGCAGTATCCTTGCTACATCCTGAAAATATACTTCGGCGCCACCTACTTTACGCCAGAATTTATGCACCAGTAATACTTTCATGCGTGTAATGAGTTAACAGCCTTTTCCATTTTTAATCGTCTCCATTCGGAGAAAACCAGTCCTGCAATCAGCCAAAAATAAAAACCAAAGGAGCGAAATACAAATGTTCTTAAAATCAAGGAATAGGGAATTGAAATGATCACCAGGGCAGCGAGTGCGAGTGCGAAAATACGAAAATAAGGGTCGGTTGAATTTTTTATTACATATCGTGATACTGCAAACATCCTGAACAGAATGAAAAAATAAATAGCCAGGCCGATTAATCCGTAGTAAATGATGAAGGCAACCCAGTAAACATCATTAATAATGGGTAAATTATTAATGGGCATATTGGAGCCAAACAGCTTGGTAGCAGCTTTTTCCAGGGCAAAATCCTGGGCAGGGCTGTAACCCAGCAGTTTAAACGAGCTTATCAGGTTGCCACCGATCTCAGTTAACACGGCACCACGGGAAAACTGTAATGTATTATCCAGGTAACTGCTGCTGAAAACGGTAGCGATGTTGGCAAAGGGATCGGTGTATTTTATTTTCGGATTTACATACGACTCCGAAGATGATCCCCTTTCGAATATGCCATAAAGTATTACGGGTGAAATCAGCACCAACCCTATCATAAGATAAACCGCGAGCCGTTTACGGCCACCCGACAAATAAATGATAAGTGGAATTCCGGCTACGGCTACCAATACCGATCCTCTTGAATAGGTAAAAAACAACGAAATAATTATAATAGCTGCAACAATTCCGGTGGCTATTTTAATTCTCCCCGATAACGGTATGGTTCGTTGCATGGCAGCGATAGCCATGGTAAAGCAAATTACAAGAAACAGCGCCAGAAAAACAGAATCGCCAAAGGTACCTATGCCCGCACCAAGTTCGCGCCCGGCACCAAAACCGGTAGCCAAAAGCCGGAATCCTACCTGCTTACCTCCAATTTCGAGGTCGCTGGCACGCGGATACCAGAAGGATGCTATTCCAAAATAGTGCTGATAAATTGCAATAACACATTGCAGTGCTGCAACAATCAGAATACTGTTAAAAATTCGTTTGACAATCAGATGATCGATTGTAATAAATGCCAGTACATAAAAAAGCGGTACATAACGTAGTAACACCCGCAGGCCCACAAATGCCTGAAACCATGGTGCATTATTTATTACAGTGATTACTATGGCATATAAAATGAAAATCAATAAAGGTTTATCAACCGGAGTACCCGGGGGAACTTTTTTATGATACAAATACCGGGCAAATAATAATCCGGCAATAAGATATATAACTACTTCAACCAGGAACCGCAAATAACTGTAAATGGTATCCGATACAGGAAGGTATTTTAAAATAACAACTTCAAATGGAACAAAAAGGACCAGGAAAAGAATCACCCAGGAAAATTTCAGTTTCATATGGGGCTATTTTGTAACATGGGTGGATGTAAACGGCATCCTGTTAGTTGTTAAACTGTTTTAGCCAGGGCACTTCGGCTCCGGTTAACGATTTAATGCGATGACTGTCGGCAAGGTAGTAGCTGGCAAGCATTGTATTCATCCCGGCCGAAAGTTCCGTTTCGCTTTCGCGGATGGATTTGTTCGCGTTCTGATACAATTTTTCAACATGATATGCCGCTAATTTAAGGTTTTTCCTCAACGAGGGAGGAAGTATCATAGTGGCTGGCCTTACAGCGCGTTTTATTTTCCGGAACCACTGGTGTGCCCGTACGCTTTTTACCGGCACCGAACGGTTAAAAACTTTAAACTGATATGAATTAAAATAGTGTTCATCGAGACCGGCAAACCGGGCTATGGCTTTGCAAAAAGCCCCGGGATCCTTTACCAGATCGTCGTAAAAACAAACATGAATCTGTTCGCCGGGAAAAAGCCGGTAATAATGAGCAAGATATTTTCCATACAAACCCTGCTCCACCGAATTCAAGTGCTGAGCCTGTGGCGTAGTTATACCGAACTGTGTGTTTATATAAGATTCAAATGTTGTTTGTTTTTCAACAAGTCCGTTCAACACCGCAAATTTATACCACGACCTCAGCCGGTCGACCGGATTTCGAAGAATAAAAACAAGTTTGCATTGCGGGATTTCATTCCGGATTTTAGCAGCCGCGTATGTTGAGTAAAGATAATCGGGAGTAGCTTCGAACCGGCATGCATCAGGGTCACATTGCCCGAATAGTGTTTCAAATGATGTATACTTTTCGTTATCGCGTTTGGTTGCTTCGAGCTGGTACCCGGCCTCCAGAAAGTATCGCGATTCCTTCATAATACACGGACACACCTGCGGGTGAAATTCAAAGTAATGAAATACCGAAGTGGTTCCGCTTTTTGTGCTTCCGCCCAGGATAAGGTATTTGGATGAGCCGGTCATTGAGGTTTATAAAAGGGATTGTAAAAAGATGTAATATTCATTTTTTTCCGGATGTAAATCATCGAAAGCAGGTTCCAGCTCGCCATAAACGCCATGCCGGCTATCGCGGAACCCAGCAATCCATAAACCGGAATCAGCAGCACACACAAAATAATATTTATAAGCGTACTTATGAGGATAATATTACGAAAAACTTTTTGTTTTCCGGTCATGTTCAGCAAAGCGCCTACTGATCCTGCGAACACATTGAAAAACTGCCCACCCATGGTAACCGCCAGAGCCAGTGTCCCGGCAACAAATTCCTGCCCGAATAAACCGAGCAGCCATTTATTCAGAATCAATATCACAGCAAATATTGGTACCGACGAATAAAAAATAACTTTTGCCGTTTGTTGCGTATAGTTACGCAAACTGTTCATGTCGCCTTTTTTATAAAATTGCGCAAATCGTGGTGTTGCAATGGCGTTTATCGACATCAGTACAAATGTAGAGAAAGTGGCAATCTTTAAAACAACCGAAAAAATCCCCACATCGCTTTCCGTCGACCATATTCCCAGCATAATAATGTTTATCCAACCGGCTACAAGCAGCATGGAGTTTGCCATCATCATGGGTATTGATTGATGAACCATATCGCGTACCGTAAATTCCTCTGATGCTGTTTTAGTATGTGATTTTATACGCCTGATGATGAGAAAGCTGCTCGAAAAGCCCAGTATCACCAGGCTTAAAACAAACGCGATGTTTGGAAACTGCGCTTGTGAACCAAACAGGGTGATCACACCTAAAATAACGGTTCCGTAAAGGAAATAACTTACATTTTGACTATACGCGTATTCGCGGTTCATACGAAATCCCCGGTAACATTCGGAGTTAATAAATCGCATGATCATGGGTAAAACACCAAACGAAATGGTTTGCAGGTAGGGGGTAAGCGCAGGTTTATTGAAAATTAAGGTTGCAATATGGCCGGCCGAAAAGTAAAGGGTGGCCGACAATACCATGCCGAGGGGAACAATTACCGTCAGGGTTTTTTTGTAAGCTTCAAAAATACGGTCCCACCGGTTTTCGGCATGGTCCTGCGCGAAATTTTTCACCAGGAATGTGTCCATCCCCAGCCGGCCAATCACCGTAAACATCATTAAAACCGTTATCGATAGCGTGTGCGCGCCAAGAACTTCCGATCCGTAAAACCGTGAAATCAGGAATACAAATGCGTAACCTGCCACCAATCCAACCAGGCGAATAATAAAAGTGATGCCGCTTTCGCGAACGATTTCAAGAAAATTTTTATCCCTGAAATCGGATTGAATACCTGACTTGATTTTTTTTATCCTTCCCATGAAGTGATCACTTGCGTGAGACGATAAAATGTGGATTGAGTAAATCTTCCTTATTGTATACAACCAATTGTCCGCCCGGATGAACAACCATGGTACAGCCGGCATGAACAGCAATAGCCTGTCCGGCTGCCGTGTCCCACTCCATGGTTGGTGCAAGCCTGGGATATACGTCGGCGGTGCCTTCGGCAACCAGGCATATTTTGAGCGAGCTGCCTTTCGAAATAAAATTCAGTGTTCCGTGTTTGATGCGGAGTGCTTCAACCAATTCCGATGTAGCATCCGACAAATGTGAACGGCTTGCAATTATTGTAAACGGGCGATGGTTGTTTTCGGAAGGAAGTTTAACGGATAATTTGTTCAGATTTTCAAGTGCAGCATCATCCGCGAAAGCGCCGGTAATTACCTGTGACGCATTAATAATTTTATAACTGCCGTTACCGGCCGAGCCATAATACAAAATATCGGGTACGGGGGCATATATTACCCCGGCTGCCGGAACATGGTTTTCAATAAGCGCAATGTTGACTGTGAACTCACCGTTTCTTTTAATAAACTCTTTTGTGCCGTCAAGCGGATCAACCATCCAAAACCGGTCCCATTGCTTCCGTTCATGAAATGGAATCGCCCGACCCTCTTCACTCAAAACCGGTAATGAGGTTTGTTTCAGAATTTCGGTAATACGGTGGTTGGCCAGTTTATCGGCAATTGTTAACGGGCTTCGGTCGTCCTTTAATTCAATTTGATGATTGCCGCCGTACACACTCATAATCTGCTTCCCTGCTTCAATGGCGGCGTAAATGGCTATAGGTACTAATGACATCTAATTTCTGAAAATGGATTGAACGGATAAAGGACTGGTGTATGGCAAGCCTGCATCAGTGAACTGATTGAGGTAACTGTATGACTGAAACCCGGTTTACACGGCCTGAGCACGCATATCGGATATTTCCATTTTTAAATAATCATTCCGGCGCCAACCGTTTCATTGGTGCCTTCATCAATCAATATAACGCTGCCGGTTATACGATTTTTCATATAGCTGTCAACAAACAGCGGAGCAGTGGTGCGAATTTTAATTCTGCCAATGTCGTTCATGGCAATTTTTTTGTCGTTCTCAAGCCGGTGCAGGGTGTTAATGTCTACTTTATACCGGATCTCTTTAACAATACACCTTACATCTTTGGTAGTGTGTTTGAGTGCATATTTGCCGCCTTCCGAAAGGGTTCTTTCATTCAGCCAGCATACCATCAGCTCAATATCCTGTGTAACAACAGGCACATTATTTTCCCTTACAATCATATCACCCCTCGATATGTCAACGTCGGTATCAAGGGTCATGGTAACCGACATGGGTGAAAAAGCTTCGTCGATAGTATCGTTTAAACTTAACTGGTTTAAAGGATGAATGGTATTAATTTTAGCAGTAAATCCGGAAGGGAGAATTTTTACCAGGTCACCCGGTTTGAATACACCTCCGGCGATGCGTCCGGCATAACCTCTGAAGTCGTGATATTCGGTTGCCTGCGGTCGTATAACATATTGAACGGGAAAACGGCAGTCGATATGATTTTCGTCGCTGCTGATGTGAATATTCTCAAGCAAATACATTAACGTTGAACCCTGGTACCATGGCATGTTTACCGATTTTTCAACCACATTGTCGCCCTTAAGCGCGCTGATGGGTATAAAATGAACGTCTTTTACATTTAATCGCGATGCCAGCTTCCGGTACTCATCCACCAGGTCGTTGAATACATCTTCGCTGAATTCAACCAGGTCCATCTTGTTAATGCAAACAATAATATGGGGAATCTGTAACAGTGAAGCGATAAACGAATGGCGATTGGTTTGTTCAACAATTCCTTTGCGCGCGTCAACCAGAATCAGTGCCAGGTTAGCGGTTGACGCGCCGGTAACCATGTTGCGTGTGTATTGTATGTGCCCCGGAGTATCGGCAATTATAAATTTACGGCGGGGTGTTGAAAAATACCGGTATGCAACATCAATGGTTATACCCTGTTCCCTTTCGGCTCGCAAACCATCGGTTAACAGGGCCAGGTCAACATGTTCAAATCCTTTTAGTTTACTTGTTCGTTCAACCGCTTCAAACTGATCTTCATAAATCGATTTGCTGTCGTACAGCAACCTGCCAATCAGGGTGCTTTTGCCGTCGTCGACACTACCTGCAGTGGTAAACCGCAGCAGTTCCATATGTTCGTAATTTTTAGTATTCCTGTTTGGCATTATAAAAAATAAAAATGTTTAATATAATTGAGAATAATTGTATGCTATAATATTTTTATAACGGACTATAATATATGATATTAAAAGTATCCCAGCTTTTTACGGTCTTCCATAGCTGTTTCCGAGCGTTTGTCGTCGGCGCGTGTGCCACGTTCGGTAACACGGGTGAGGGTTATTTCCTCAATTATGGTGTTAATATCGGCAGCGACCGACAAAACAGCTCCTGTACAGGTCATATCGCCAACGGTCCGGTACCGCACATGAAGTTTTTCAATTTTTTCATCCGGTTTAACCGCAATGAAATCAGAGTTTGATAAGATAACACCATCCCTGACTACACAATCGCGGTCGTGCGCGAAGTAAATTGTGGGAATTTCAAGCTTTTCAATAGCCATATACTGCCATACATCCATTTCGGTCCAGTTGCTCAGTGGAAAAGCCCTGAAATGTTCGCCATGATGTTTTTTTCCATTCAGCAGGTTCCATAATTCGGGCCGTTGATTTTTCGGATCCCACTGTCCGAATTCATCACGGTGTGAGAGGAATCGTTCTTTGGCACGGGCTTTCTCCTCATCACGGCGGGCACCGCCCAGACAAACATCAAACTTATATTTTTCAATGGTATCGAGCAGCGTCACGGTTTGCAACATGTTCCTGCTGGCATTGGCTCCCTTTTCCTCAACAGCTTTTCCGCTGTCAATGCTATCCTGTACCGAACCAACAATAAGCTGAGCGCCTATCTGCTCAACAAGCTTATCACGGAAAGTAATGGTTTCAGGAAAATTATGTCCCGTATCGATGTGTACTAACGGAAATGGAATACGTGCCGGAAAGAAAGCCTTACGTGCCAGGTGTGTGAGCACAATAGAATCTTTGCCACCCGAAAAGAGTAATGCCGGACGTTCAAACTGCGCTGCGGTTTCGCGAATCACAAATATGGCCTCCGATTCAAGAATCCGTAAATGATTCAGATTATATAATATCATGTCGGTTCAATAATCTTTTTTAATACATATTTTAATATCATATCAGCCGATTCCTGAACCGGGTGTTCGCTGGTTTTAATAACCAGTTCAGGATTTTCGGGAATTTCAAACGGTGAATTGATTCCGGTGAAGTCGGCAATTTCGCCGGCGCGGGCTTTTTTGTATAGCCCTTTAACATCGCGCTGCTCACAAATTTCAAGCGGGCAGTCGACAAATACTTCAATAAACTCGCCTGCATCAACCAGGTTGCGTACCATATCACGATCACTTTTAAAAGGCGAAATAAAAGCAGTGAGCACCACGATTCCGGCATCCACAAAAAGTTTGGCCACTTCACCAATTCTCCGGATGTTTTCTTTCCTGCCCTCCACCGAAAAGTCAACATTGTTATTCAATCCATAGCGGATGTTATCGCCATCCAATACATAAGTGTGAATACCTTTTTCAAAAAGTGCATGTTCAACCTGGTTGGCCAGCGTGCTTTTGCCCGAACCCGATAATCCGGTAAACCAGATAATACAGGGCTTATGGCCCTTCATACCCGACCGGCCGGCTTTGTGAATGCGGTATTGTTGTTTAATAATGTTCGTGGAAGATGCCATAAGCTATTCACCCTCAGCATGAGAAATCGGTTGGCAAAGGTAGTGAATTCCGCCGTTTGAACGGGCGTGAAAAGGTTCGCTTTCGCGGAGGATGACCTTTGATTTAAATGGTTGAAAATGAGATAAATGAATAGCCTTTCAGTATGCTCCGTGCCTTCGGACAACCTTACCGGTTCAATACACCGGGTACCAGGACCAGTTTGCCTGAAGCTTGGCCCTTGGAATGACGGATATTATAATAGTATATGCCCGGTGCTGCCGGTGAGCCGGATGAATTTTTGCCATCCCACCGGATAAAGCAATTGCCATACTGATTTTCAATATCGGCCGGCCGATCGACCATATTTCCAAACTGATCATGGATGAATACGTCCGGAATATCATCAATGGGGTCAAAAATCCGAATGGTAAAACCCGATGCCGACGGATTAGGTATGGCCAACGTTTTTAGTGCACCCGCCCAAATGCCCGAAGGTGCCGGAACACCTGTTAATAAAGTATCGTTATTGAGCAGCGCACCTATATCGATTAATTCATCGCCCGGAAGATACAGGGTCCATTGGAATGCGTCAAACAGCATTTCGTCGGTGGTAGAAAGTCCTGCGAATACCCATTGTGGCGGGTTATTGGGATTGTGCGGGTTTGAGGCCGTGTTATCATAGGTATGTGATGAAAACAACTGGTAGCCTGCCGGAATTTTTACAGGATAGCGGTAAGTATAATATCCCTGCCATTCAAAGTCCCAGTCATTAATGCGGATGAGCGGAATAGTATCGGTTCCGCTGAAAGCGTAGTTCACAATATTTTGACACAACAGGTGTGAATGCGGAAAGGTTGACAGCAGGGTGGTGGCAAAGGGTTGTGGAGGAAAAGAAGCAGTGAATGTGTTAATTTGATTTGGCGGGAACGCCAGGCTCCAGTTTTGAAGCAATGCATCGGCCCGTACCGGACGAATGCCCGGCTCGTTGACCGGATAAAAATAGAGTCTGATCTTGGTGCTGTCGACCATGCCCGCGCTGCCGGCAGGATAATGTAGTTGCAGAACCAGGTTAGAGCCGGCCTTAACCGGTATACCCAGTTTCATCGGGGCCACCCCGGGTAACACGGTTGGAGGAGCGCCCGGAGCAAAACCGCCAACGCCATAATCGCCCGGTAAATTGTAGCAGGTTCCCGAAAGGTCATTTACGGTAGTGCCGGTGGTGTCGACATTTATTAACACATGGTGCACAATAGAAGGGTCGCCGGGAACAACTTCAAAGGCCCGCAAGTAACGGTCCTGGATAAGGTTAGTTGGCAGTGAAAAACAAACATAGCTGTCGGTAGTGGTTGCGTTACTGGTGAATGCAGGGATCTTTAATTCCATAGTTGGTGTGCCAAGCAACTGATAGGCTCCGTACACAGGGGACGCGGGGGCAAGCGTAGTGTCACCGGCAGGGGCACCGTTTAGAATCCAGTTTAAGATTGAGGTTTTTTCAGCAGCAGTAATGATGCGTTCATGCAGAAACCGCTTGTACGTAGTATCAGGGCTCCAGGGAGGCATAACTCCATCCACCAGCGCGGTATAAATGGCTGTGGCCTCACCGGCAGTTTGAGTGTAATTCATAAATGGAACAGGCCCCGCACCACCCTCATGATGACAAGAGGTACAGCGACTGAAAAAGATTCCTGCAACGTCCTTATATTCAACTTGCGCCGGAACGGTACCGGTAATAAAAACCAACACGGGAAGAAATAATTTTTTTATCATATTATTTATGTTAGATGGTTAAAGATAGTAATTTGATTGCAAAAACTTTTATAAACTTAATTAGAGGGGGTAAATGAGCAAGCATTTATTTGGGCTCAATGACAGAGTGACAACTTAATCCAGTAATTTTACGGGGTTATATTAATGTGAATGACAGAAACCATCACTGCATACGATCCGGAGATACTAACCCGGCTGGAAGAAAAGGGGATAGTGATAGTGCATGGCGCATTTTACGGTTCGGGTGCCATAAGAATATGGAGTACAACATATTTAATTGACCACACATCGGGTCACCGGAGCCGGTTGTTGCATGCCGAAAATATTTCATGTGCGCCTGTATGGACCCGGGTGGGCAGTAATGGAATCAGGTTCACTTTGTATTTTGAAGCACTGCCTTCGTCGTGTACCCGATTCGATTTGCATGAAATCATTCCTCAGCCCGGGGGCTTTCTGATTCCCGGCATTATCAGGAATCAAGAGGACGTTTATCGTGTTGAAATAAAATGACAAAGCCTGTAACAATTTACAGGCTTTCATCACAAAACTAACCGCAATATTTATAAAATCATTCAAACTACCTCACTATAATTTTTCCGGTCCGGGTTTGATTTTCGCGGGTTAATTCAATAAAATAAATTCCACCGGGCCAATTGCTGGTCGACAGGGATGTGGTTTCCGAAATAATATGTGACCCCATCAGCTTTCCGGTCGCGTCCTTGATGGTTATGGTTGTGTTGCCTTTTCCTTGTGGCACAATGGTAATGTAATCGGTTGCCGGATTAGGATAAACGGTAAAAGCATCCGGGCTGCCGAAGGCAGGAACTCCGGAAGAAAGGTCAATAATATGACTCACGGTGTTGGTAATAACGGCCGCATTGAAGTCAAAATAAATATGTGCCGTGTTTTCAATAGTTGTTCCGTGGGTCAGGCCCGGAAGCGCCGAAATGCTGTAGCTTACAAAGCCGTGGCTCAACGGTTCGTTAACCGATGCCGCCGGAAGGTTTATGTTCTTGAATTCAAATTTGAGAATATTGTTGGAAATCATTCTGACTACCGGCGTGTGGCTAAATGAAGTTAGCCTGAAGGATGAATTGTCGAGGCTGGCGTCAAGTGTATCAATGATGTAAATATCGTATGCATCATCGTTTCCCAGATTCTGAAACATAATCGTATAGTCGAGACCGGTTCCGGGCAATATGCCGGCACTGGTTGCCCCGGCAAGGACCTCATATTTTTCATTGGGGTCACAGGAGTTGCGTACCGGCATACACTTAACAACAGTATTATTGGCCTGGTTCGCATCTCCCGAAAGGGGAGTAACTTCCATGGTAATACAAAGTGTGTCGCCGATGGATGCTCCCGGCAAGGTTAGTACCGTTACAGATGTTGACCAGTTGGTGATATTAGCATTTAATGTTCCGCTGTTAAAAGTCAGCTGCTGACCGTTAATAGATGAAGGTACAATGGATGAGGATACGTAACTTAATAGCGGATCGAGAGTAACCGTAACCGATGAGTTGGGGGGCGCGCACGAAAGTACCTGGTTGATGGCCGACACATGGAACGACGTAGTGTTGTTCACCCTGAATCCTTGTCCCCATATTCCGCCTGTAAGATCAAACTGACTGCTACATGCCACTCCGAAATTCAGGCCGTTTGCCGGAAATGTACTAACGGTGTATACACCCGAAACGGGACACGAAACAGAAAGACCCGGTGATGATATGGAAACATCATAAGTAAAACCCGATGGCACCATAAGAAAATAGGCTCCCTGGGCATCGGTAAATGTTTGGGCTATAACTGAGCCCGCGTATTCAGCTTTAACATGAACCTGGTTCAGTGTAATTTCGCCGGCATTGTAGATGCAATCGGAGTTTGCATCTACATACACAACACCGCTTATATCGCCGCAGCTTGTTGAAATCAGTACACTGTTATCGATAATGGTATCAGTGCTCCCATCGGAACCTGTAGCGATAAACATTACTGAGTAATTGCCCGGCAACTGGTAAATGTGAAGCAGGCCTGATGCGTAGAAATAATAATTTTGAATAATAAGGGCATAAAACGATGTGTCGGTTCCGTCGCCGAAGAAAACTTCAACGAATACCGAATCGCCGGCTGGATAACCTCCCGCGGTTCCGTAAACCATAAATTCGCTGGTGTCGCCGACAGAGCAGCCATTGTACCAGGTAGAGTCACCTGCAAACTGTAAATCAATTCCGGGCAACTGTGCCCGAACAGGACCAAATATCAGCAACAGGCAGGTCGCTGTCAGGATAAAAAATTTTGCTTTCATCATGTTTATTTTAGAAGTATAGGGTAAAGGTGGAAAAATTCCGGTTACCTGCCAAGATTAAAAAACATATTTTCTTACCCGTTCAAAACATATGTCGGGAATGGCTTTTTCCAAAGGACAATTATAAACCGAACCCCTCAACCTCCCTCACTTCGCCCGGTACCAGACCCTGAAGGGCCATATTTGCCACCCTGATCCGGATTAGTCGGAGAGTAGGGAAACCGGTAGCAGCCGTCATTTTTCTTACCTGCCGGAATTTACCTTCGGTGACAATAATCCGGATCCATGAGGTTGGGCCGTGCCGGTTGTCGCGGATTTTGCGGGTTCGTGGCTCAAAGTCGGGTTCGGGGCGGAGGATTCCGGCCTTGCAGGGGAGGGTTGTATATTTTACGCTCCTGATGCCAATTTCAACACCCTGCTCAAGCTGTTGTACTGCCTCCGTGGTAATAAGGCCGTCAACCTGCGCATAATATTCTTTTTCCACCTTTTTAGCTCGGATCTTTTCACTCATAACTCCATCAGTAGTCAGCAGCAAAAGTCCTTCGCTTTCCTCATCAAGCCGGCCTATGGCCATGGTGCCATCGGGGAAGTCATAAAGTTCGCCCAGGAACTTTTTTTTTCGCTCACCTTTAAACTGGCTGAGGTAGCCATAAGGTTTATGCATAATAAAATGGCGGTGTGTTATGGTTGGGGCACTCATATCAGGTTCCCGAAAAGTATGCAGATTTTTTTTATTAATCATAAATTAATGTCTGTAACAACTAATTAAAGCTGGCTGCAGGTTATATATATCACATTTATGGGTGATTCGTTAGCTGTGATGCTAACTGTGAAGGTTGAGTTTTGTAAATTCGCACCCTGAATTAAGAGCATACGGAGCTATGAAAAAAGCAATTGGTAGTATTATATTATTTTTAACATTTTGGATGGTTGCACCGGCACAGGAGCGTAATATCAGTGGAAAAATATCGGGCGACAAAGGTGAATTACTTACGGGCGCTGTCGCGGAGTTGCGAAATGCTTCCGATTCATCACTGGCCAAAGCAGCGGTTGCCGATCAAAAAGGCGTATATGTTTTAGAGCAGGTTAAGCCTGGCAGCTATTACATTCGTACCAGTTTCCTGGGATACGATCCGCATCTTACGGATGTATTCTCATTCGATGGCGCCAAAACCAAAGTAATGCCCGAGATAAAAATGGCTACTTCGGCTATCATGTTGCGGAGTGCCGAAATATCGGCCATTAAGCCTCTGGTGGAAGTAAAAGCGGATAAAACGGTTTTTAATGTCGAAAACAGTATTAATTCAACCGGAAGCACAGCGTACGAATTGTTGCAAAAAGCACCCGGAGTGGTGGTGGATAACAACGATGCCATTACTTTAAAGGGAAGAGGCGGGGTAATGGTACAAATTGACGGACGGCCATCGCGCCTGTCGGAAACAGAGCTGGCCGACTACTTAAAGAGTATGCAAAGCACCGATGTAGAAGCGATAGAGCTTATTTCAAATCCATCTTCCAGGTACGATGCCGAAGGAACTGCAGGTATTATAAATATTAAACTCAAGAAGAATAAAAATTACGGAAGCAATGGATCCGTAACGCTGGGTTACGCCGTTGGCCGGTATTCAAAGTACAATACCGCGTTATCGCTCAACAGCCGGTCTGAAAAGCTAAATTTTTTCAGTTCATACAGCAACAACTGGGGCGAACGAAACTTTATATTTAACCTGTACCGCGAACAGCGTCCCTATATTTACAATCAGTCTTCAAATAATCTCCGCAAAGGGCTTAGTCACAATTACAAGGCAGGACTCGATTATGTGATAAATGCGAAACACAGCATTGGTACTATGGTGAACGGCAACATCAGCAATACCGATGGTGTTCATACCAATCGGAATTATATTGAGAATTTTGAGACTCACGTGATTGATAGTGTGTTAAAGTCGGATCAGCGGTCGGAGCAAAAGGGAAACAACTTTAATCTGAATCTGAACCATCATTTTAAGGATACCCTGGGCCATGACCTGACCACCGACTTTGACTTTGGTTATTACGATGGCTCAAGAGATACGTATATACCTAACGTTTATACACTTCCCGACCTTACAACACCGTTGTCGTCGAGCTATTTCCGTTCCGCAACACCCACAATAATCAAAATATTTACATTTAAGTCGGACTACTCACAGAATTTATTGAAGGGGAAAGTCGGGTTTGGAGTCAAAACCTCTTTTGTGAATACCGACAACACATTCAATTTTTACGACATCATTGATAATGTCGAGGTGATCGATAACACCCGGAGCAATCATTTCGTGTACGAGGAGAATGTAAACGCGGTTTATTTAAACTACAGCCGTACCATTAAAAAATTTGATTTCCAGGCCGGGGTCAGGGTGGAGAATACGCGCAGCGAAGGCGATCTGAGAAGCGAAACAACCGTCGATAATAAGAATGTCAGGCGTGATTACACTGATTTTTTCCCAAGCGCGGGAATTACCTATAATTTTCATAAGGATCATGCCACAGGACTTGTTTACAGTTCGCGGATCGACCGTCCGAATTACCAGGAGCTGAATCCTTTTGAACAAAAGCTGGATGAGTTGAGTTTCCGTAAGGGAAATCCGTTTTTAAATCCGCAATATTCCGATAAAATTGAGCTTTCGCATACTTATAAATACACAACAACTGTTAGTGCAGGATACAGCATAACCAATGATTTTTTCGCGCAAATCGCCGATACCTTACCGGGAGGCAAAGGGGTACTGACGCCACGGAACCTGGCTACCGAAGAGGTATGGAGTGCCAATGTGAGTATATCGCGGCAGCCGGTTAAGTGGTACAGCATTTATTTGAACGCCGGCGTTTCTAACCAGGCTTACGACGCCGATTTTGGCGGGAACAAAACAATTAACACCAGTTTCGCATCCTTTAATATGTATGCTCAAAACACTTTTAAGCTGCCGTATGGTTTTACTTTCGAAATATCAGGTTGGTATAACTCGGGGGGTGTGTGGGCAGGATCATACAAGGCCGATGCCACAGGCTCTCTGGACCTGGGTTTACAAAAGAAGTTATTTGGCGAAAGTGCCAGCCTCAAAGTATCTTTTACCGACTTATTTGAAACAGCTCCCTGGAGCAGTTATAACACGTATGCCGGCATCGTTAGTAAGGCCAACGGAAACTGGGAAAGTCAGCAGCTTCGCGTTTCATTTAACTGGCGCTTTGGAAACAAGAATGTGAAAAGCATCCGGCAGCGGTCAACAGGAAGCGAGTCGGAACTCAAGCGAATAGGCGGCGGTGAATAATGATGTAATGGCGCCATTTCGTTGCTTCACATCAAAACTTACCATATAATTAGCGTTTATCCGGGATAACTGCCTTGTTATTCCGGATTTTTTTTTATATTTTTTCATCCGTATTGCGGATAAGCAATCAACTTTTAGTCAATATTTTAAAGTTTATACTCCTTCAGCTTTATGAACATTAACGAATTATATGACCTGGTTATTAACAAACTGGAGACATGGGTACAGGAATTTGCCTTGCTGCTGCCAAATATTCTATTAGCAGCCCTGGTAACCGTTGCAGGTATTTTCCTCTCAAAGCAATTAAAGAAACTCGTTGGGAGATTATTGCGACGGTTTGATCAATACACCACATTAACCAATTTGTTATTGTCGGCGATATATGTCACCGGAATAGGAATTACACTATTCACAGCGCTGGGCATTTTGAAGCTTGACAAAGCGGTGACTTCACTTTTAGCCGGAGCGGGAATTATTGGACTGGCCCTGGCATTTGCTTTCCAGGATATCGCGGCAAATTTTATGTCGGGAATATTTATATCGCTGCGAAAGCCGCTTCATGTGGGTGACCTGGTTAAGATAAGCGGTTACCGCGGCAAAGTGGTAAAGCTGAACCTCAGAGATACCGTTATTCAAACGGTTCAGGGACCTATGGTAATTATTCCAAATAAGATGGTATTTCAAAATCCAATCGAAAACTTTACTTTGCTGGGGAAATTGCGATTCGACCTTAATGTTGGCGTTTCCTATGGTGAGGATTTATCGCGCATTGAAAATATTGTCAGGGAGGCCGTCAACGATATTGAAAACTTATCCAGGGAAGATGAGGTTACTTTTTTCTATACCGATTTTGGTGACAGTTCAATAAATTTCGTGGTGAGGTTATGGGTTAATTCAGCGGACTGGCCTGTTTATAAGAAAGTAGGAAGCGATGCCATCATAAGTATTAAAAAAGCTTTTGATGAACAAAACATTGTTATTCCATTTCCAATACGTACACTCGATTTTGGTATTAAAGGTGGAGTACCACTTAACGAGATGCCGGTGCAGATAGTGAAACAGGGATTGGATAACAACCATTGAACATGGCTTTTCGGTTTTGATCGGAACATTACAGGAACTGCAAATCCATAGCCCATATTTGATTTTATTAACAGGGATTTTTCATGCAAATGAAATCTGCTTTTTATTAAAAGTCGTTTATATTACTATTTAAGATGACTGTGGCAGTGTGGTATTAGAAGAAATTGCTAAACTTTGTTTTGCCGAATATCTTTTCTGCTATTTTCGTTCTGTTATTATTTCATTGGATTTACTTTGAAAATACTAAGGATAGGGCTGTTTCTTTTCGATCGGAAATGGAATGGTCTTGGCCTCACGAATTTTGTTAACTATTTGATAATTAGTTTATAAATGTATTAACCCCTGACATTACGACTTATTTATGCGGTTATTTCCGGTAATTTTAGCCTTACTTCATTTGCTGTTTCACCTCGAGTTGAACGGCCAGAACTTAAAGTATAAAAAAGAAGTTTACAAATGGCCGGCGGAGGAGCCCCGTGTCATTAACACAAATCCGGCTTTTTCAAAGGAAGATGTGGTGATTGTTGATGAGAAAGTGGATATGTACATCCAGGAGGGAAAGGAGAGACTTAATTATAACAATGTTTTTTTTCATCATTATATCCGTTACCGGTTTCTTTCCGAAAAAGGGGTGCAGAATCACCATGTAATTGATGTGCCTTTTTCTCATTATTTTCAAGGCGATTACCGGTCTGTTTCGGTTCAGAAAAGAGGATCGATTCACCGACCCAAAGGCGATTATAATTGCATAGATTACTTTTCGGCCCGAATTATTAAACCTGACGGAAGAATTGTGCCTGCCATTTTCAGGGACACTATTCAAATTGAGGGGTTCGACATTAATATGATTAACCGGAAAGTATATTCGTTCCATTTTATAATTGAAAATATTGAAGCCGGCGACGATTTGGAAGTGCAGACTGGGTACAGGGAAGTATATACGATGGATACTTTTTTCTTTCACGGGCCTTTTGCCAAGCAGAAAACTACCTATAATGTTAACTATAATTCGAAATTTTATAAATATTATTTCCTGGAACATAATGGTGCCAAAGGAACTGTAACGCCAATAAAAAGCGGAAACTATAATGAACAGATTTCATGGAGTTACACGGATTTACCTGGCAACATGGACGAATCAGGTGCACACCCGTATAAAGAATTACCTTTTGTTACATTTTACCAGCATGACCTTAATTATGGCGTTTGGAATGAAGGTATGACAGCTATTCAAAAGTACCTGCCATTTACCTGGGAATACGTGAATCTCAGGTTTATTGCCCATGAAGATCAGGATCCCCGCGACAAGTTATCAAGGAACGATAAAACCACCATTGCTGTTCGTGATTTCGTTAGCATGGTATCGGTTCCGGTTGAGAACAAATCGACCGTGGATAAAATGACAAATTTACACAATGAGATTGCTTTAAATTTCGATTATCACAGAGACGACTTGTTCATAATGGGTACTGATTTCAGGATGCCCCGGATACCCGAATTCCTTGATAAAAAGACGCTGCGGCAAATAAGCAGGTATGACTTATATTATAAAGTTCTCGACAGGCTTCAAATGGAATATTATATCACTTTTTTACTGGATAAAAGAATTAATGCAATTAATTTCGATAAGTATGAAGGGATCCGGTCATCCGACTTAAGTTTTGTTTTGATAGATGGCAAAACACCACATTACTTTATTCCAAAATATCACCGGTACGGATTTTTTGCCAATGAATTGCCATTTTATTATGAAGACACAAAATGTATTTTAATTCCTCAAAAGGTTCCTTATGCCGAGAAAAGCAAGATCGTTAAAACCATTAAGTTCGCAAATGTGGTAACGCCCTACAGTTCCATTGTTGAAAATTCAAGAAATACGAATGTACTCGTTAGTGCTTCACTCGATGCATTACATGCTCAATTTAAAGCTACAGTAAAGTTGTCGGGACAATTTTCTACAATGACCAGGGGAATTTATCTGCACGAATTTTCCGACACTACGGCCAGTATGGTTTATGGTGAAAAGGTATATGATAAAATTCCGGGTGTTACAGGGTTTGAGAGTATTGTTAACAGCGTCGACAGCCTCTATCCTTTCAAGTCTGAAATCACCTCACTGTATAATTCAAACCAGGTAATCAGGAAAGCGAACGAAAAGCAGTATGCAGTTAATATGAAAGGTTGGTTCAATCATATTGCCGACACATTACTCTCCTCACACAACAGAACGTTAGCTTGGTTCCCGGATTTTGTACATCAGGACCGATACAAGTATTTTGTAAAATTTAACACCGCTGTCAATCTCATTCGTTTTCCCGATCCGGTTGAGATTCAGAATGAACATTGTGTTTACAAGTTTAACATAAGCCTTGTGCAAGAGGATGTAATATTGATTGAATCGGCTTTTGTAATGAAAAGTGAAATGATTCCTCCTGGCGAAACCGTTCAGCTGGAAAGTATTTTTGAAGCGATGAAAAAAATCGACAGGGAATTATTGTTGGTTGAACAACGAACTGAAAATAATAAATAATCAAAGGGGGGGGGGAGCCCGGTTAATCATCGATGATATCACCCGTATCAATATGTGTTCCGTTTACAGGATTTTTCCTTGCCTTTACACCACCCGGTAAGTTGACCCGGTAACTGCTCCATCCGGGTTGACCCGCTCTCGGATCGGGACGGTAGTAATCGGTTGAACAGATATGAGCACCTGAACTTAACGCGGCATTCATGCGGCTATAATCTCCTGATCGTGCTTCGGCTGTTTCAATATCACACCGGGTACGTACCATATATCCTTTACGCACATATGATTCGATATTCGACGCTTGCGAAAGAGCATCGTTTT
Source organism: uncultured Flavobacteriaceae bacterium (assembly GCA_964587075.1). Lineage (GTDB taxonomy): Bacteria > Bacteroidota > Bacteroidia > AKYH767-A > OLB10 > CAZPKJ01. The sequence continues at coordinate 20,411 of CAZPKJ010000025.1, forward strand.
GAACAATGAACGCGCACTCATCGCTGCCGGGTGTTGCATACACAAACATGGCACGGCCGGTTAAGGAGGGGCGGTTTTGAAGATAATAGGGTTTACATGCTCCTTCCATAATAAAAACAATTTTCCCCCGGCAATCTTTCAGCGAAGGCCAGGCTTTGTTGAGAACTGCGGCATGAAGTGTTCCGAAATTCCCTCTAAGCCGGTCGGGCGTAAATATCCCTTCAAGGGTATTTCCAAAAACAGCTTTAACTTCATCATCCAGCGCATCGGCAGCAGCAAGATCATATATCGGTGCCGGCTGAAATCCGAGTGAAGCCAGTGTTGGGTCATCGCCAGGAGCATCTTGTTTGGTTTCGATATTTACAAACAGAGGTATATGGTTTGGGTGTGACTGCGACCAGCTCCGTATCGATTCAAGCGCCTGTTTAAAAGGTTAATAATTCGTGTTATAAAAAACATACATAATGTTAAGTACCTTAAAGACGGGGTCATTTAATAAAGGGATGTTGCTCATGGTATCGAGGCCAACAAAATAGTTTATATAGCGGTTGCTGAATGCACCTCCGGCCGGATCATAATAAACATCAATTTCCAGTCCGCGCATATGATATGTGTTTAACTGATCATGAACCGGCAGGTGATGGTAATCGAGTTTTTCGGGAGCATATTCAGGCGGCAGCAGCGAAGCAACCGACTGAAGAAAACCAAAAACAGTATCGGTGGTCATCTGACGGTAACTGTTATGCGATGCTACTATCTGTATTTCGTTCATATGGATCCGCTCATCCTGCGAAAGCGTGGCAGAACCGGGAGCAGGAATTTCATTTTTACACGACGGTAATAAGAATATACATGGTAATATCAGCAATAAAAATGCTGCTGAAAATAAAATCGGGCTTTTCATACAACTTCTGAAATACGACATCTTTCAAAAGTATCATAAAAACCATTCCCTTTACCGTCGGCAACAGTTTTATATCATTATTTTGATTCACGACCTTTGATTTTCTTTATCCTGAGCAGGTATTCTTCAGTCGATTCGTCAGGCTCTTTGCAATTCCCTTTTATCAGTTCCTGCAATGTGTCGTAAGCTTTGCTATACTTAGTGAAAGTTTTCCTTAATCTGTCCTCATCATTGCTTTCCCAATAATTACCTTCATCAAATACCTGATAATGGATCAGGTATTTACTAAAAATGTACCGAATCAGGTTGATAATTTTAATATGGATATCGGGACCCGCAAACTCAGTTTTTGTAACGCCGCCGTATTGCAGCAACTGGGCGTTCATGGGCAGATACGACGATGGATCTTTTTTATTCAGGGTTAGCGGATCGGGCTGGCCGGCAATGAGGAAACCCAGATGCCTCAGGGCGTTAAAATAAAGATGTACCGGTTCCGACAACGGCGGCAGTAACATGAGCCCGTACCTGTTTTGCAGAATCTCGGTTCGGGTTAGTTTTTCAGGCTCTGCCGGAAATTCACCGGCAAAAAGGTGGTACTTCCATTTGTTGGTATTGGCAATATCCACTACCTCCTCCATCATCCCCGAAAGGGAAGCATTTTCACGAAAACGGCCCGAATAATGAATGGTTAAGCCCATAGCTGAAAAGTTTTAAATTTACCATGTTCCGTTCAGAGTAAAAATTTGTGTGTTTCCGCTTCTGGAAAACGTGGTTTTTTCCGTTCAGCGGTATCTGTAAAGATACTGACCGGCATCGGTCAAATTCAAATCTTTCCCTCAGTCAAACCAACCGTTGCCTCAAATATTCAGCCACATTATAGTTTTCATACGTTATTGTTCAGCTTTTTCTGCGAAGGGTGATGATAAGTCCGCCGGCAACAATCAGGTCTACAATAATCCATATATCGTGCCCCAGCGGGATTTTGAAAAAGGGCTGAAAGAGCAGGGCGAGGGCCAGATAAATGATAGCGGCCCGATTATGCTTTTTCTCAAGAGCGCCGTAGGCCAACAACGAAAATCCAGTCATTGCCGAATACCGTACCAGTTCGTAGTAACCGTATGGCATGTTGGCCAGGCAAACAAACAGCATGACGGCCAGAATGGTTTTGATAGCTGCAGTCATAGGAAAACGGATTTTAGCAGGCAGAGTTAAAGATAAGAAAGATTTGAAAAATCATATAAAATATCATTCCGACCAGGGCAATTGCTTTTTACAAATCCGGAATATCCCAATTTGATTTAAAATCCCGGTTAATATTTAACAGTTCTTTATGCGTATTTTTGTTTTTTTGTACCTTTCCCGTAATTATTTTATGACAGACACCCGGAAGCTTGCAGCTATTTTATTCGCCGACATAGAGGGATATACCGCACTGATGCAAAAGGATGAACAGGCGGCATCAGCTGCCCGTCAGAAATTTGTTGACACCCTTAACGAGCTTATTAACAAACACCACGGAAAAGTGGTTAAACTCAGCGGCGACGGTGCGCTTTGTGTTTTCGACAGTGCCGCTGAATCGGTTCGAACCGCTGTGGCATTGCAGCAGCAAATGAAGCTGGATCCACCGGTTTCATTAAGGATCGGAATTCACCAGAGTGATGTAGTTTTTGAGAATAATGATGTTCATGGCGATGGTGTAAATATTGCATCACGTATTGAGTCCCTGGCGGTATCGGGAAGCGTGCTTATAAGCGCTAAGGTTTTTGATGATATAAAAAATCAACGGGATATCAGTGCGGTTTCATTAGGGAGCTACCTGCTTAAAAATGTAACAGTACCGGTTGAAATATTCGCGGTAAGCAACAACGGACTAACGGTTCCGGCTAACCGTGAATTGACCGGCAAAGCCGAAAAATACAAACAAATAATACCACTTAAGAAAAGGCTGGTTCGGCTTTCGGTATTCGCAATCCCATTGCTGGTTCTTGGCATTGGTGGATTTATGTTTGTGCCATCCTGGATGAACAAACAGCGGGCGCACCGGGATCTCATGCCTCAGATAAAACAGCTGGTTGCCGATAACTTTCGTCCGCCCACCGAAGCTTTCGATCTGGCCACAGAGGCTGAGCGCTACATTCCGAATGACTCCGACCTGGTTAATTTATGGCCTGTGCTTGCAACTACGGTTACCTTAACAACGCGACCCGAAGGGGTGTCGGTTTTGTGGAAAGACTATAACAAGCCCGGCGACCCGTGGCGCGACGCTGGGATTACGCCATTGAAGAATATTCGTCTTCCGCGCGGATATCTTCGCATGGAGTTCCGAAAAAAGGGATATCAAACCATTGAGTATGCGGGGCCATGGGCCTATGGACGGATAGGTCCTGACATTGATACGCTTGTTCTTGATGCAGAAGGGGCATTGCCGGAAGGAATGATTCGGGTTCCGGGTAAAAAAACTGATATGTATATAGTGGGACTTGAGCCTCACGGCGGCAAATTTGTCGATGATTTTTTAATTGATCGCTATGAGGTCACGAATAAAAAGTTCAAAGAGTTTGTTGACGCAGGAGGTTATACCAACAAAAAATTCTGGACCCATCCCGTTATTTCGAGCGGGAAAGAAGTGGCGTGGGAGGAAGCAATGAAAATGTTCACCGACCGCACCGGTGTACAGGGACCTGCTACCTGGGAGGCGGGTATGTATCCCGACGGCCAGGCCGATCATCCGGTGTCGGGGGTTTCTTGGTATGAAGCTGCGGCCTGTGCCGCTTTCGCGGGAAAGCAACTTCCAACCATTTATCACTGGAGTGTAATAGCTGAAACATCACGAACCGAATACATTGTACCGTTGAGTAATTTCGGTGGAAAGGAAACAACAAAAGCCGGAACCATGACCGGATACTGCTCCTTTGGCGTTTATGATGTAGCAGGGAACGTTCGCGAATGGTGTTACAACGAGAATCATGTTAATGGGATGCGTTTTATTTTAGGTGGAGGGTTTAATGATCCGGGATATTCATTTAACGATAGTTATTTACAACCAGCCATCGACCGGAGCATTTCAAATGGGTTTCGCTGCATGAAAACCTTACAGGGCGACACAACTATGAGCAAGCTAATGGGATATGCCGGCCTTGCTTTTCGCGACTACAAACTGGAAAAACCTGTCGATGATAAAACATTTGACTTTTTCAGAAAGCAATTTGCCTATGACAACACCCCTTTGAATGCAGCTGCCGAAGAAACGGTTGAAGGCAATGGTTGGACTGCCGAGAAAATAACAATTGATGCAGCGTATAACAACGAACGACTGATAGTTTGGGTTTATCTGCCCAAAGCAATGAAAGGGCCTTTTCAACCGGTATTGTTTTTCCCCGGGTCGGGAGTAATCTACTCAAAAAACTTTGACCCCGAATCTGTTGATGGGCGTATTGACTTTTTGTTAAAAAGCGGCCGGGCGGTTGTTTATCCCATTTATAAAGGAACATTCGAACGATTTGATGACCTGAAGTCGGACCTGCCTGATGAAACGGTATTTTATAAAGATCATGTTATCATGTGGCGTAAGGACATAGGCCGTTCCATTGACTATCTCGAATCGCGGGATGATATTCAGGCTGATAAAGTGGGATATCTGGGATGGAGCTGGGGAGGTTATATGGGTGGCATCT
>CAZPKJ010000026.1:0-16560 GCA_964587075.1 uncultured Flavobacteriaceae bacterium
TAATTTTTTGCAGCGGATGGATCGATAAAGGATATAATGCCGTTTGTAAGAAATATTTTGGTAAAGTTCCTACAGTGATGGGACTCGATAATCCCTGGCGCAATACCTTCAGGCAGAATATAGCTACGCTGATGGGACCTCTTTATCTGACCAGAATATTTTCTCATTGCTGGGTCCCCGGAACACCACAGCGGATTTATGCACGTAAACTTGGCTTTGGTGATAAAAATATCCGCGAAGGCATTTATTCATGCGATTTTGATTTGTTCCATTCGCAGTATATGACAAACCTGGATGAAAAAAGAAAGTCGTTTCCGAAAAAATTTATATTCGTCGGCCGTTATACACGGTTAAAAGGCGCCACCGAACTTTGGGAGGCATTCATCCGTTTTCAGCTAAAATCACCCAATGAATGGGAACTATGGTGTCTTGGTAAGGGTGATTTGGATGACAAGTTTCCGGTGCATGAGAAAATTAAAAACTTCGGATTTGTTCAGCCAGACGATATGCACAACTTTATACGCGACTGCGGCGTTTTTATATTACCCAGCCATTACGAACATTGGGGCGTGGTAGTACATGAATTCGCAGCCGCCGGCTTTCCGTTGATATGCACCTCAACCACCGGTGCTGCCGAAGCGTTTCTGAAGGATGACCATAATGGCTATGCAATACCACCGTATTCGGTCGACTCCATAGTAAATGCATTTATAAAGATTACTTCGCTCCCCGATTCAACCTTGTTTAAAATGGGAACCAAAAGCAATAGCCTGGCAAAAGCAATTACACCTGCCACGTGGTCGAAAACATTTATTGATTTTATTGAATCGTAGCTCTATGTGTGGTATAGCCGGAACCTTTGGTATTGAAAATTCATCCCCTGTGGTACAACGGATGACCGACCGGATTGCTCACCGGGGGCCCGATGATTCAGGCATTTATACCGATGCTTTGGTTGGGCTGGGCCACCGCCGGCTTGCCATTATCGATCTCTCACCTGCCGGCCATCAACCCATGCAAAGCGCCGACGGCAACCTGGAACTTATCTATAACGGTGAATTTTATAATTATGCCGAAGTAAAGGCACTAATACCCGAATACCCGTTCAAAACGCAAAGCGATTCGGAGGTGATCCTGGCGGCGTATGGCAAATGGGGAAGCAAATGCGTCGACCAAATGAATGGCATGTTTGCCTTTGCTATCTGGGATAAACAACACAAGGTTTTATTTATAGCCCGCGACCGGCTTGGCATTAAACCCGTTTATTATTACCGGCATGGTGGTTCGCTGTTATTTTCGTCGGAACTTCGTTCACTGATGGCCTCAGGCATGGTGCCAAAAAAAATCAACCAGGCAGCAATAGCCGACTATTTTACCTATCAAACGGTACATGCTCCCGATACCATAATAGAAAATGTTTTCATGCTCATGCCCGGCCATACCATAACCGTTACAACTAACGGTATGGATATTGAAAAATACTGGGATATTGCTGAAAACAGATCCGGTGAACCGGCAGGTAAAAACTACCATGAAGTTTGTACGGATATTTATAACTTGTTTGAAGCTTCAGTAAAAAGGCGTCTCATAAGCGATGTACCATTCGGGGCCTTCCTTTCGGGAGGAATTGACTCGTCGGCTGTTGTTGGCATGATGAGTAAAATTCAAACACAGCCGGTAAAAACCTTCAACATTTCGTTTGATGAGGGCGAGATGAGCGAAGCGAAGTATGCCCGTATCATTGCAAAAAAATTTAATACACACCATAACGAATTGTTGCTGCGTCCCGCTGATTTTCTCGAGCAGCTTCCCGAAGCACTGCGGGCCATTGATCATCCCAGCGGCGATGGACCTAATTCATATGTAGTATCAAAAATCACCCGGCAAAATGGTATCACCATGGCTCTTTCGGGCCTTGGCGGCGATGAGCTCTTTGCCGGATACCCTATATTCAACCGCATGCTGCAGGTTCAAAATAACCGATGGCTCTGGCACTTGCCCTGGCTGTTGCGAAAGGGATTGGGCGAGGCCGTTAAACTGGTGAAGCCCGGTGTTACCGGATCGAAACTGCGACAGTTATTGCTTGCCGGAAACGGATCCGTTGAAAAAATTTTCCCGCTGTCGCGACAACTTGCACCGAGGGATGAACTTGCGAACCTGCTGAATATTTCAATGCCCGGCGACAGAGTTGAACAGATTGTGGAAGATATCCTGAACAAAAATCAAAATTTGGCTACCATCAGTAAAGTGAGCGTTGCCGAAATTACCACATACATGCAAAATACCCTGCTTCGCGACACCGACCAGATGAGTATGGCTTCGGCACTTGAGGTACGTGTTCCTTTTCTCGATTATAAACTGGTTGAATATGTTGTGGGCATGGACGATCCCTTCAAGATTCCCGTCTTCCCAAAAAAACTTCTGGTCGACAGTTTAAAAGGGCTGCTGCCCGACGAGATAGTCCATCGCAGAAAAATGGGCTTTACGTTTCCCTGGCAATACTGGATGAAAAATGAATTGCGTTCGTTTTGCGAAAGCAGGATAAAAAGCCTGGCGTTGCGGCCGTTTATTCACTCTGATTATCTTTTGCAGCGATGGAATATGTTTCTTAAAGGCGACCCTGCCGTTCGGTGGGCCGAGATTTGGATCGGGGTGGTGCTCGAAGACTGGTTAATTGAACATAATATCGAAAACTAACCGATATTTGTACCATGGAGCAACGTAAAACCAATTTAAAGGAATTCAACAACGATTGGTATTCCTATGGGGCATCACCAGTTAAGCTGGCGCTGTGGCATATTTTTTCGTGGCTCTTTTTTCTTAACCATGTATCTTTTTCAAGCGCACTAAAGGTTTCGCTGTTGCGGATGTTTGGTGCCCGCATAGGCAAGGGCGTGGTAATTAAACAAGGCGTCAGGATCAAATATCCCTGGCTGCTTGAAGTTGGAAATTATGTTTGGATCGGCGAATGCTGCTGGATCGAAAATCATGCTAAGGTTATAATCGGTAATAATGTTTGTTTGTCGCAGGGCGCCATGTTATTGTGCGGAAATCATAATTATAAAAAACAAACCTTCGATTTAATGATCGGTGAAATTCACCTGAAAGATGGCGTTTGGATCGGTGCCCGGGCCCTGGTGTGCCCGGGAATTACCTGCGAGTCACACAGTGTATTAAGTGTATGTTCTGTTGCCAGCTCCAACCTTGAGGCATTCACCGTTTACAGGGGCAATCCAGCCATTAAGGTACAGGACAGAATAATTGACTGATTGCATCCCGCCAAGGAAAAGGCAACTAAATCTGAAATTGTAATACTAAAATTACCCGTGTTGAAAATTTCCATTATCACTATAACATACAACAGCGAAAAAACTGTTGATGACACCATTAAATCGGTACTTGAACAGGATTACCCCGATATTGAATACATAGTTGTAGATGGATTATCGACGGACAAAACACTCGAAATCGTAAACCGGTATGCATCACGAATCACAAGGGTTGTTTCTGAAAAAGATAAAGGATTGTACGATGCTTTAAACAAAGGAATAAAACTGGCCACAGGTGATGTTATTGGTATGTTGCATTCCGACGATGTTTATTCAAATAAAGAGGTGATTTCAAAAATAGCCCGCATATTTTCCGGTAATGAAAAAGTCGAAGGCGTTTATGCCGACCTGGTTTTTGTCGACCGCATTGAAACCGGTAAAATACTTCGTACCTGGGTGGCCGGCGAATACGAAGCCGAAGCTTTTAAAAATGGCTGGATGCCTCCACACCCGACTTTTTTTGTCAGAAAATCGGTGTACGACCGCTATGGTGGTTTTAATCTTGGGCTGAAACTTTCGGCCGATTATGAACTGATGCTCCGTTTCATTCATAAACATAAAATTAAAATTGAATACCTGCCCGAAACCATCGTCAATATGCGAATGGGAGGTATCAGCAACACCAGTTTCTTTGTAAAACTTAAAGCTAACCTCGAAGATAAACTCGCCTGGCGCATCAATAACCTGAAGCCGGGCGCATTTACAACCTTTCGTAAGCCGCTGAAAAAACTGAAGCAATATTTTTCGAAAAACTAATCTTCCCTCTTTACAACTTTCATTAAAAGCTGCTCCACCTCATGCGGGTAATATTTCATTTCGAGTGAATGAATTTTGGCAGCCAGTGACCCGGGTGAATCATCGGATGTTACCGGAGTGGTGTACTGTGCAATAATCTCACCCTCATCGAAGTGCTCATTTACGAAGTGAATGGTAATGCCCGACAGTTTTTCGCCGGCGTCAATTACCGCGTTATGCACATGCATACCAAACATACCTTTCCCACCAAACTTCGGCAACAGGGCCGGGTGAATATTTACAATGCGGCCGTGAAATGCCCGGATAATGTCGCCGGGTACTAACCTGAGAAATCCCGCCAAAACAATAAAGTCGATCTGCTGCGCTTTTAACTCCCGCAGCAGATTGCCGTTCTCAAAATCGGACCTGCTTATATAATAAGAGGCAATTCCCAGTTGCTTCATCCGCTCAAATACAAAGGCATCTTTCCGGTCGCATGCCATCCATACCACCCGGGCTACCAGGCTGTTGCTAAAATAGCGAACCAGGTTTTCGGCATTGCTGCCCGATCCTGAAGCCAGAACCGCAATTCGTTTCATCCTGCGAAAGTAGCCCTAAGAAGCTATTAATTAAAGCGTTTTAAGCGAATTTTAATGCCTTCGCGGAGAGGGCCAAAAGAGCCTTATAACATGAATATGTGCCTGTAAATGTGCAACTTAACATAATATTTTGATGATTCAAGTATTAATTTGTTACTTTGCGCCTCAAATTTAAATTAACTTAGAAGCTATGTCAGACATTGCATCCCGCGTAAAAGCTATTATAGTTGACAAATTAGGTGTTGATGAAAGTGAAGTGCAGAACGAATCCAGCTTTACCAATGACCTTGGCGCGGATTCTTTAGATACCGTGGAATTGATCATGGAGTTCGAAAAAGAATTCAATATCGCTATTCCCGATGATCAGGCGGAAAAAATTAGCACCGTTGGACAAGCGGTGGAATACATACAGGCAAACGTTAAGTAAGTACCCTTTTTTGGCTGATGAAGCTTAAAAGAGTCGTAGTAACCGGATTAGGTGCCCTTACGCCACTGGGTAATACCGTTTCAGAGTTTTGGGATGGTTTATCATCTGGCCGTAGTGGTGCCGCACCGATTACCCGATTTGATGCGTCAAAGTTTAAAACGAAGTTTGCCTGCGAAGTAAAAAACTTCGATCCTGCAACCATCTTAGACCGAAAAGAAGCCCGCAAACTTGATTTGTTCAGTCAGTTCGGACTGGCTTCAGCTATTGAAGCTGTTGAAGACTCGGGCCTGGTTTCGCACCCTTCCTTTAACCCCGACAGGGTTGGTGTAATTTGGGCTGCCGGTATTGGTGGTTTACGAACTTTTTGGGATGAGGCTACCGGTTTTGCCAAAGGCGACGGAACCCCTCGTTTTAATCCTTTCTTTATTCCTAAAATGATCATCGATATTGCCTCCGGCCATATTTCGATACGTTATGGCTTAAGGGGACCCAATTACGCAACCGTTTCGGCATGCGCCTCATCAACTCATGCGCTCAATGATGCGTTCATGTTAATTCGGCTAGGTAAAGCCGATGCTATTGTAGCCGGAGGTTCTGAAGCAGCAATCAACGAACCGGCCGTAGGCGGATTTAATGCCATGCACGCCCTGTCGGAACGCAACGACAGCCCCGAAACTGCCAGCCGTCCTTTTGACCTTGACCGGGATGGATTTGTGATGGGTGAAGGAGCAGCCGCAGTTATCCTTGAAGAATATGAACATGCAATGGCGCGTGGCGCTAAAATTTATGCCGAAATGCGAGGCGGTGGCATGTCGGCCGATGCTCATCATATCACGGCGCCACATCCAGAGGGATTAGGTGCACTAAACGTTATGAAAAATGCCCTGGAGGATGCCGAAATGCAACCCTCCGAAATTGATTATATCAATGTGCACGGAACCTCAACCCCTTTGGGCGACATTAGTGAGGTGAAAGCTATTGAAGGTGTTTTTGGCGAACATGCCTTTAACCTGAACATCAGTTCCACCAAATCGATGACCGGCCATTTACTGGGCGCCGCGGGAGCCATTGAAGCCGTTGCCAGCATACTGGCAGTGAAAAATGGAGTGGTTCCCCCTACCATCAATCATTTTACCGACGACCCGTCATTTGACCCCCGATTTAACTTTACTTTTAACAAAGCTCAAAAGCGTGAAATTGGCGCTGCACTGAGTAATACTTTTGGATTCGGCGGACATAATGCTTCGGTTATATTCAGTAAAGTAAGATAAATCATTCATGGATCAGGATTCAGGTCCCGTGTTTCAAATCTTATAAATTTGGACTTCCTCTTAGCGTATCATATTTTTTTTTCAAGGGATAAGGCCTTGTACAAATCCCTCAAAAATATCCTGGGATTTTATCCTAAGAATATTTCCGTTTACAAACTGGCATTTTCTCACCGGTCAGCATCCGATACATCGGCAAACGGAAAACATCTTTCGAACGAACGTCTCGAATATTTGGGCGACGCGGTACTGGGTTCCATTGTAGCCGATTTATTGTTTCGCAGGTTTCCTTTCCGGGATGAGGGGTTTTTAACCGAAATGCGGTCGAGAATAGTGAGCCGCGAGCATCTTAAAAACCTGGCTCTGAAAATCGGGCTCGACAAATACATTAAAAACAATTCGTCGCCCGGAATGTACCGTTCAATGTATGGTGATGCTTTTGAAGCACTGGTAGGAGCCATTTTTATTGACAAAGGTTACGGGTATGCTCAAAAGTTTGTGGTACGCCGGATAATCAATTTGCATGTAGACCTGAACGATATTGAAAAAGCCGATACGAATTTTAAAAGCCGGCTGATAAACTGGGCCCAACGTGAACGAAAAATCGCGGTTTTTGAAACGGTTGACGAAGGGATTGGCGGCAAACTTATTAAAGTACGGCTTTTGATTGATGGCGAAGTTGTATCTGGCGGCGAAGATTATATCAAGAAAAAGGCCGAACAAATTGCCGCGCAAAAGGCTTGTGAAATTTTAAACATTTCGTCCGACACCAATTGAAATGCAGTGAAATTTTGTGACTGAAATTAAATTTACACCTTAATTATTGAACCAATTCCAACTGCTCCGAAAGTTTTTTCCGCACCCAGTTCAAATCGGCAACCTGTTTAACGTCTTCAATATTCTGACTTAATTTTTCGAGCATCCCTTTTCGTCCGCCCGACCTTAACAACGCCGAAGTAAACCTGATGAGGTTCCTGTATATGGTTCGCTGGTATTCTGAAACCAGTTTATTACGACTCAAAAAAATACGAAATGCCGAAAGATGGTACGACAAAGCTTCGTCGTCGTTCATCTCATAATAACACTTTAAAATAATAGCCCGCATATCCAACTGGTAATACAAGTCGGTAAACTCAACCTGCTGAAGCATCGATAACGCCTGCTTGTAATTTCCGGTTCCAAAATTCAGATATGCCATATTGTATGCATACGCGTTATCGCGTTCACTTTCGGTAAGCTTGTTTTTATATTTTTGAATAAATTCCTTTACCCAATCGGGCTCACCGGCCCTGATACCAATTACCACAATATTTTTATAATCCCACTGCGACAAATAATTATCGGTAAAAATAACTTCTCTTTCGAGCACGGTTTTGTAAATTTTTAAAAGTGTACTAACATAGGCCGTGTTACCAAGATTAATTTTTTTAATGCAATAATTCATCTGGTACTGGTACATCATCTTTAATTCATCTCTTTCAATTTCATGGTTCGATTTACTGAGCAACCCATCCAACTCAACAAAATGCGATTCATCATCAGGTTCGGTAAGTGTCATTAAAATTCTGAAGTAAATGCTGATCAGCACAACATCCGCGAAAGCGCCGCTTTTTAAAAGCCCTGTTAACTCATCCTGTAAAAGAAAATCAAATTCAACCGACATTACATTTCGAAGGTTTATAAGCTCGCAAAGCAATTGCAGCTTTTTGCTGATATAAAAAACATCGAGATTGCGGGCTACATCGCCGATAGGGCTTTCACCGGTTCTTTTTTGCCGGGGTAAATAATGATTCATGTGAATGAATGAATCGCGGTACATATAATAATACCGGTCGGTGCTTAACGGAGCAACGCCTGCATTTGACCCTTCGTCCTTTTGTAAAAGCGACAAATAGGCTTTATCGGCTCCCCGCGTGACTAAAACCTCCTTCAGGAGTGAATTCGCCACAAGAGGCTGGTTGTTAAGGCTGCGGAACGTAAGAAAGGATGACGATTGTTTGTATAGATCGGTGAGCGCGTAACGAAGTTTCTTATCTTCGTACTGTTTTCCGGGATAAATAGCCTGAAATGCTGCTTTTTTACTTATGTCGGGATGGTTCAAATCAGGAACAAATGGCATGAAATAGTCCAGTAACATTAACGACTTCCCCGGAGGTCCTCCCAAACCAGAGGATAAGAAATCACGGAAAACCCGCCATTCGGACTGACTGAACGCCGACAATACATTGAATAGTTTGGTACTTAGTAATTCATTCATTTCCGACAAACTTATAATAAATTCGAAACAAAAAATTAATTAACTCATTAATTATCAACGTTTAATCAAATTAATATCGCTTAAAGATAAAAATAAATAGGCCGACAAATATACAATTCTGTACTTTTTTTAATTGACTTCCCGGCCTATGTTTGTATCGTGGTTAAGAGGCGTCGTTGAAATTAATACCTAACCAATAAGTTATGAAAAAACCATTCACATCACTCCATTCACTGGCTTGCGCTATTCTGGTATTGATTGCGGGCATATTTGGCTCGTATTCGGCCACGGCATCGCACCTGGTTGGCGGTGAGATCACGTACCAGTGGATTGCCGGCAACCAATACTCGGTTAAACTTACGCTTTACCGTGATTGTGCAGGAATTCCTGCTTCTCAAAGCGCCACCGTAATGTATAATTCGGCCAGTTGTTCTCAAACGGGCTCTGTAACCCTGAGCCTGACGGGAACCCCGATAATGGTTACTCCGGTTTGTACCGCATCGTTACCCCAGGCATCCTGCAATGGAGGCCAGTTATATTCGGTGCAAAAACAAACTTACCAGGGCATGGTAACACTGCCCGGCAATTGCAACGACTGGACTTTCAGCTGGTCGGAGTGTTGCCGCAACGGAAGTATAACCAACCTCCAGCTGCCTGGTGCCATGTCGATGTATTTATCAGCTAGGCTCAACAACCTGGATGTACCATTTAACAACTCTGTAAAATTTGGCAGTGACCCGGTGAATGTTATTTATAATAACGTTACTACAAACCTCGACTGGAACACATATGACCTGGATGGGGATTCGCTGGTTTATGAACTGGTTGCTGCACAAAACAGCAATGGTGTTAGTGTGGCCTATGCTCCCGGATATACCTATCAGCAACCTATAAATTCAAGCAGCAATACCATTCTTGGACCTAACGGCATTTTAACCGTTAGCCCGGCCATGTTACAAATAGCTGTGATATCCATGCGGATAAGCGAATACCGGATGGGTGTTTTAATTGGCCAGGTGTATCGCGATTTTCAGATAGCAGTTGTTAATGGTTCAAATAATCCGCCTGCCCTTACGGGGATAAATGGTACGAATAATTTCAGCATTAACGGTTGCCCCGGCGATACCATTCAGTTCGATGTTTTAAGCAGCGATACCGATCCGGGTCAGTCGTTAACCCTTACTATGTCGCCGAACAATACCCTGGCGGGATTTAGTACCAGTGCGGGCCCATATCCAACCGGATCTTTCAGCTGGGTTCCCCAGGTGACAGACATCAGCAGCCAGCCTTATGTGTTCACTGTTGAAGTTCAGGACGATTACTGCCCCTATTACGGAACCCAAACTTATGCTTACCAGGTGTATGTTAATGGCTGCAACACCAATGACGTGTGGCCGGGTGATGCCAATTCCGACGGCACAGCCAATTTATACGACCTGCTTGCCATTGGCCTTGCCTTTAACGACAACGGACCCGTGCGGCCTTCGGCCAGTTTAGCCTGGGTAGCACAGGCTTGTCCCAACTGGACCAACAGTTTTTCCAGCGGCATCAATCACAAACATGCCGACACTGATGGAAACGGAGTCGTTAACATGGCTGATACTACCGCCATACTCCTCAATTACGGATTGAACCATCCCTTACGTAACGGTAACCCGGTTTCGCTCAATTCAGCCGACCTGATTGTAACATCGAATGTTGATACCACCGGAACCTCGGCACTGGTAACCTTTGATATAGCCCTTTCACAGGTTGATTCCATATATGGCCTGGCTTTCAGAATGTATTTCGATCCTTCGCTCACCGATGCAGGCACTATAAGTATATCGTACCCAAACTCCATATTTGGCACTAACGGTATTGATATGTTAAAACTGAATAAGACCATTGCACTTACCGGATTTGCCGATATCGCCCTTACCCGCTTAAACATGCAAAACTTAACCGGCCAGGGACCTGTTGCACGAATCACCATCGTAACTACCGACAATGTATCGGGAAAAGTTACCATGAACGTAACACCCTTCGATGTAGTGGGAATCACTGCCAGTGGTTCGGGTGTAACTGTAAACCCGGTCGGCGACGACCTGGTAATTGATCCGGCTTTTGTTGGGCTGAACGACCCTGCATTGAGCGCACAATTAACGGTTCATCCGGTGCCTGCAAGGGATTATATAAACTTTAATTACCATGGAAGTTCAACCATTAACGCCATTTCAATTGTGGATGTTACCGGCAAAGTAATTCTGAAAGTTATAAATCCTGAAAACAAAGGAACTGTAAATGTTCAGTCGCTTTCAAAAGGAATTTATTCACTTCAAACCGAAATAAACAATATTACTATCTATAAAACGATAGTTATCCTATAGACTTGTGGTTAGGTCTTCTTTTCACAAACGGCGATCAGTTTTGATCGCCGTTTAATTTTTATACCTTGTTTGTAATTACAATAGCGCTATTTAATTGCATCGGCTCTTTTGATTTATAAAAACGGATTGTATCATTGTACCAAAAATTAAATTCATGAACGGTTCACAGGCCGAAATAAAATTCTTTACCGGTTTCCCGTCGAAGGAAACCCTGAAGCTGGTTCTTGAATGGCATTCGCTTTTTGCCGAAGTTCAAACTGAAAAAAAACGATTAACTCTCATCCCGGCTGCCGATGCCCTGAAATTGCTGAATATCCCCGCCAGGAAACTGAATCAATATGTAAAAGAGGGATATATTATGCAGAAATCCGACGGAAGGGTGTATAAATACCAGGTGTTGAACCTGATTTTTGAAATGAAACAACTGGAACTGTTTCTCTCTATCAAATAAACAGCTCGGTCGTATCGATTCTAACATTGGACAGCTGCAATCGGGATGTTGATGCAAGACCGAGAAATCACAAGTAACATGCTTTTCAGCCGGTGATTCCACATCAAAGGGCACAAAATTCTTAATTATCAAAGCCTTACAACCTATCCTGAGGCAAACATGCCCTCACTAACAATATGTTACCTTTCGTTGTTTATCTCTAACTTTGCCCATATCATGGTATTGATAACAGAACAACCCCTTTATTGCGAATCGCTTACATCGTACCACCGAAGATTAACCCGGGAGGTTCGTGTTGGTGATGTTCCTTTGGGTGGCACTCATCCGGTACGGGTACAGTCGATGACAACCACCGACACCATGAATACGCGTGCTACCGTTGAACAAAGTATACGGATGATTGAGGCCGGGTGCGAATATGTACGAATAACGGCACCCAGCATAAACGAAGCGCGAAACCTGGAAATAATCCGTAAAGAGCTACATGCCCGGGGATATAAAACGCCACTGATTGCCGACATACATTTTACCCCTAACGCCGCCGAACTGGCTGCCAGGATTGTGGAAAAAGTACGCGTAAACCCCGGCAATTACGCCGATAAGAAAAAGTTTGAAACTATTGAATTTACCGATTCGGCTTACGATGCCGAACTGGAACGTATCCGGAACCGCTTTACTCCCCTGGTTAAAATTTGCAAAGAGTATGGTACCGCTATGCGTATAGGAACCAATCATGGAAGCTTAAGCGACAGGATTATGAGCCGTTATGGCGATACCCCGCTTGGCATGGTGGAATCGGCGATGGAGTTTTTACGGATATGCGAAGACTTATCCTATCATAACATTGTTTTAAGCATGAAATCGAGTAATCCCCTGGTAATGGTACAGGCTTACCGGTTACTCATTGCAAAAATGAATCGGGAGGGCATGAATTACCCGCTTCATTTAGGAGTTACCGAGGCGGGCGAAGGTGAGGATGGCAGGATCAAATCGGCCGCAGGCATCGGGACTTTGCTTGAAGATGGTATTGGCGATACTATTCGTGTATCACTTACCGAGGAGCCGGAATATGAAATCCCGGTGGCAAAAGCTTTGGTTGAACGTTACGCAAACCGAAACCAACATAAAAAAATCAATCCCATTTCTGATCCGGCGAATCTGCCCTGGTCGCCTTTCGAATTTAATAAGCGAGAAACAGATCCGGCACAAAACATAGGTGGAACACAAGTTCCTGTAGTAATTGCCGATTACAGTATGCGCGAAAAAATCAGCGCGGCTTCATTGTTCCAGGTTGGATATAATTATTCGCATACGCTCGACAAATGGAACCTGAGTGACCAGGCATGCGATTATATTTTTTGCGGAAACAGTAAGGTCGACTTTGAAATTCCCGGGACACTTGGTTTAATATACCCTGCTGATGTGTGGAAAACAATTCGCGACACGCCACGTACTTATCCGTTGTTTACCTGGGATGAATATTCCGGATCAGCAGAAAAATCGGACTCGTTAAATTTTATACGGGTTTATGCTGATAAAATTTTAGCCGGGCCCGGTAATTTCCGCAAAAAACTCGCTGACGATTCAACTGCCGTACTGGTTGTTGAAACCAACAATACTCATGGCATGGCCGAGCAAAGGCGGGCTGTTGCCGAACTGATGATACAAGGCATTAAAAATCCCGTTATTATAAAACGTACCTATAAAGATTTATCTGAAAACACATTTCAACTGCATGCCGCTACCGATTGTGCCGGCTTGTTGCTGGATGGATTCGGTGACGGAATCTGGTTGAATACCGAAGGAATATCATCCGAAAAAAATATCAATTCACTTTCATTCGGTATTTTACAGGCTACCCGGTCACGGATATCGAAAACAGAATACATATCGTGCCCGTCCTGCGGACGGACGTTGTTCGACTTGCAGGAAACCACCGCGAAAATCAGAAACCGCACAAACCATCTGAAAGGTTTAAAAATCGGAATTATGGGCTGCATTGTAAACGGCCCGGGTGAAATGGCTGATGCCGATTACGGATATGTAGGTGTTGGCCCGGGCAAAATAACCCTCTACAAAGGAAAAGAAGTTGTTAAACGAAACATTGACTCGGTTACCGCAGTTGATGAATTGATTGAGTTAATTAAAAGTCATGGCGACTGGGCAGAAGAAAACCCGGAATAATTATTTGATTATTCTTATTTTTATTTCGCGCAGTCATTCATTTATCATTTAAAATTTATCATTTAAAATTCCAAAAAGATGTTATCAAAAAAAATCGAAAGCTTATTGAATCAGCAAGTTGAGCTCGAAGCGGCTTCATCTCAGTATTATCTTGCCATGGCATCGTGGGCCGAGGTAAAAGGATACAACGGGGTGTCGACATTCCTGTACAAACACTCCGACGAAGAGCGGATGCATATGTTAAAACTGCTTCAGTTCATCAATGAACGGGGCGGTCATGGTGTGGTTCCGGCACTAAAAGCCCCAACAGCACAGTTTAAGGGTATCCAGGAAATTTTTGAACAGATTCTGAAACATGAGATCCTGGTTTCTTCCGAAATAAACAAACTGGTTGACCGTTGTCTGGCCGAAAAAGATTATACCACACATAATTTCCTGCAGTGGTATGTTTCTGAACAAATAGAAGAGGAAGCATTGGCCCGGAAAATCCTCGACAAACTGAATCTGATTGGCAACGATAAAGGCGGCATGTACCTGTTCGACCGCGATTTACAATCGCTTTCAACCACTCAGGAGGGTTGATAAACAGCTACACCAAGATGTGGCGGGTTATTGCCATTGAAAAGAAAATAAGGCATACTATTAGCCTTATTTTTACGTATTATTATTAACAAAAATCTCCATGAAACTCAAACTTCCATTCTTCCTGATTTTAGTTTTTATCCTGCTATCTTCCCAAAGCCAGGCACAAATGCAATCCGCAAGAAAGCTGGACGCCCTGATGCAAATGATTTCCTATGCGTATGTTGACACGGTTAATGAGGAGCAGTTAACGGAAGAAGCGATAAGAGCCATACTGAAAAAACTTGACCCTCATTCGGTTTATATCCCCGCCAAGGAACTAAAGGATATGAACGAGCCTCTGGTGGGAAATTTTGAAGGTGTTGGTATCCAGTTCAATATTTTTGAAGACACCATCATGGTTACTCAAACCATTCCGGGCGGACCATCGGAGAAACTCGGTATCAGGGCAGGCGACCGCATAGTTACCATCGATAAGGAAAATGTTGCCAGTATTAAAATTACTAACAGCGATGTAATGAAAAAGCTCCGGGGAGCTAAAGGCACTAAAGTTACAGTTGAAATATTGAGAAGGGGAGAAAATGATTTGCTGGAATATGTTATTACACGTGACAAAATCCCACTCTTTAGTGTTGACGCATCCTATATGTCGGCGCCCGAAACCGGTTACATTAAAATTAGCCGGTTCGCCGACAGTACCGTCGAAGAGTTCAAGGAAGCGCTTGCCAAACTGAAAAGTCAGGGAATGCAGTCGCTGGTGCTTGATTTGTCTGGTAACGGTGGCGGCTATCTGAACAGAGCCATTGAACTGGCTGATGAGTTTCTTCCCGACCGCAAAAGAATTGTTTATACCGAAGGCCGTAACAGTCCAAAGCAGGAGTATTTCTCCACATCTGCCGGGGGATTCGAAAAAGGTAAACTTGTAATTATCATTGATGAAACATCGGCATCGGCAAGTGAAATTGTTTCAGGTGCCGTACAGGATTGGGATCGTGGTGTTATTGTTGGCCGGAGATCATTCGCAAAAGGGTTGGTTCAAAAACCATTTCCTTTGCCTGATGGATCTGCTGTACGTTTAACGGTGGCCAAGTATTTTACTCCTTCGGGAAGATGTATTCAAAAACCTTATGAGTCGGGTGACGAATATGAAGAAGATATCTCAAACAGGTTTAATAAAGGCGAATTATTTTCGGCCGACAGCATTCATTTTATTGATTCATTAAAATACTTCACCAATTCGCGACGTACTGTATATGGTGGCGGAGGCATTATGCCCGATGTATTTGTTCCATTCGACACAACGTACAACAGCAAGTACCTGGCTGACCTGCAACGCAAGTCGGTGGTGTTCGAGTTTGCCTTGAGTTATACCGACAAGAACCGTAAATCGCTGAACAATACTTACCCGAATGTAAATGTGTTTCAAAACAAGTTTACTGTTGATGATAAGTTTCTGGATGAACTTGTTGCTTTGGGTGTAAAAAAAGGTGTTGCACTTGACAGTACCGGATTTTCCACTTCACGGGAACTGATGCGTGTTCAGGTAAAGGCCCTTATTGCCCGTGATCTCTGGAACAGCAGCGCATACTGGCAGATAATAAATGAGATGGTGCCAGCGTATCAAAAAGCCCACGAAACCCTCAAGGATGATACCTTCGACCGGCTTAAGATAGCTACTAAATAAACCATCCGATTCAACGGCTACCAGCTTCCGGCGTAATCCAGGTTATTTCCTGTTTTAAATTTGAGATGGTTGTATTGAATTCTTGTAATTTGCCGCAAGTGAAGATAGTCGTGTGCCAGCCAGTTCGCTAATAGAAAATCACCGGTAACCGGCCCAACCTTAGGGTGTATATATGCGTTTGTGAGTGGCGGATTGGTTAATGATTTCAACCAGGTTACTGATTGATCACGTTCATCCAGGAATTTATCCAGCATCAAATTAAAGTCCTGTTCAAGGTAACGCCGGTCCTTTACCCAGGCTACCGGGTCAATTTTTATAAAATCCTTATCGGGATTTTCAAGTACCGACTGAACCCTTGCGCGAAAATCTTCCCGTTCCTCATCATACAAATGACAAATCACTTCAAGCGGATTCCATTTATCATGATGCTCACGCCATTTTATTAACCCGGGATCCATTCCTGCAAGGGCGGCTTTAAAAACCGTTTTGTTCAGTGCAAGATTTTCGATATAATAATTCAGGTCTACAGGCATTTGTCATGATATTATTTTTACATATATCCCTCATGGGGTTCATGCTCCATAACTTTAAACAGATGCAACAGATAAGGAAAGACGGCATCCATACTCTCTTCGGCTCCACGTGTTGAACCGGGTAAAGCAAGTACCAATGTTT
>CAZPKJ010000026.1:16570-24252 GCA_964587075.1 uncultured Flavobacteriaceae bacterium
TGCGTGAAAGCATCGAATACGGCATGTGTTCCTGTCCGTATGAACGAATTGCTTCAGCGATACCCGGAATTTCGCGATCGAGCAACGGACGTAACGCTTCCGGGGTTACATCACGCTTCGACAACCCGGTACCTCCGGTAATAATTACCAGATTTTTATTCTTTTTACATAAGTCGGTTACCTGGCTCTGTATATTTTTAATTTCATCGGGTATAATCACATATTCAGAATCTGTTATACCCATTTTTTGAAGTTTTTTCAAAACCGCTTTACCAGCGAAATCTTCTTTTTTACCCGACGAAATACTGTCAGAGCAAACAATCACAGCAGCCTGCACCGGATTTTTCGGATGGTCGTTATATTGTGATTTGCCTCCTTTTTTGTTAAGGAGTTTGATGCTACTTATTTCTATTTCCTTATCGATGGGCTTAAGCATGTCATAAATAGTAAGCGCGGCAACCGACGCACCATGCATGGCTTCCACTTCAACTCCGGTTTTGTAAATGGTGTGCACTTCCACTTCTACAACAATCTGCAAATTATCGGGCTGAAACCTAACCTGGGTGAATTCGATGGGCATTGGGTGGCAATCGGGAATCATTTCCGCAGTTTTCTTCACGGCAAACAACGCAGCTACCCGTGCCGATTCCAGCACATCGCCTTTGGGAACGGTTTTGGTTCTTACGGCGTTAATCGTATCGGCTTGGCCTACTTTTACAATGGCTTGCGCGATTGCAATTCTATGTGTTTTTATTTTATTGGTTATATTAATCATAATTTATCTTTCCTGAATTGATCCGGAAAATGTTTCCGATTATTTGATTTATTTGTTGATCAATGGAAATTACCAGATTCTTGTCTTCATCCAATTTCTTTGGAGCAGATTTTTATTGCCACTATGGCATGAAGGCAAAGTTTTATTAATTGCTATAATCTGAAATTAAAATTTATAGTGATCACTTAGTGCCTTTGAGCCTTCGTGGCTCCCCTAAAAACTTCATTCATCACCATTATTTCCATCGGAGAAAATAAAACATGTAGTCTTATTTCGCAACGATAAGTTATACCGAGGCAGAAGCCGCTGCCGCCACCGCCGCATGCCGTCCTTTGCTTTTGCGGATATTAACGGCAACCACTTTATACTCGGGGCACATCGCCTCGCTGTCGCTGATACTTGAAGTCAGATCATTCATCCGTACATCAGGAAAATGGAATGTGGATGAAAGTACACCCGGACGAACCTCATCGGTTATTTTTGCTTTAACGTCAATTTTTCCGCGGGCCGATATCACACAAACAAAATCACCTTCTTTAATTCCGTGATTCTTTGCATCATCAGGATGAATCATCAAAACATCATCCTTCAGAATTTCAACATTACCAGTTCTGCGCGTCATGGCACCGCAGTTGTAATGTTCAAGTTCACGGTTGGTGGTGAGAATGTATGGAAATTCTTCTTTGTTATTCACAATTTCCTCGGTTTCACGCCATGTAGCCACCTGGAATTGTCCCTTGCCGATTTTGAACGATTCAGTATGGAGAATTTCAGTGTCTTCGCCATTAGGTTTCACCGGCCACTGCTTGCCCTGGTCGCCCAGTTCATCCCATTTCACTCCGGCGAAGAAGGGAACGATCCGGGAAATTTCTTCAAGCATTATTGCCGGATCGTAGTCGGGTTGAGCAAAACCCATGCGGTTCATAATATCGACCATAATTTGTCCGTCGGGTTTGGTACCTTCTATCGGCTCCACCACTTTCAATACACGCTGAATCCTTCTTTCGCCATTGGTAAATGTTCCGCTTTTCTCGAGGAACGAAGCGGCAGGAAGAATCACATGCGCCATTTTAGCCGTTTCGGTCATGAATAATTCCTGCACAACCAGCAGATCGAGATGACCCAGTGCATTTTTCACATGCAATGTATTGGGATCGGTTTGTACATTGTCTTCACCCATCAGCCAAAGCGCCTTAAGTTTTCCGCCAATAGCTGCGTCGTACATCTCGGGAATTTTCCATCCTTTGCCCATGGGAATATCCACACCATAAAACTTCGAATAAAGTTTATTGATCTCGGGATCGTAACTGGAAAGATATCCAGCTCCCTGGTGTGGCTGGCAACCCATATCGGCCGCGCCCTGCACGTTGTTTTGTCCGCGTAACGGGTTCACGCCAACACCGCGGCGACCGATATTCCCTGTTATCATGGCAAGATCGGCAATGAGCATTACGGTATAAGTTCCCTGCGAATGTTCCGTTACGCCCAAACCATGAAACGACATCGCGTTGGGTGCCGAGGCATAAGCGATAGCCGCTTTGCGAACCAAATTTTTATCGACACCGGTGATGGATGCATGTTCATCCATATCCATGGCAAGTACATGTTTTTTCAATTCTTCATACCCTTCGGTGCGGTTTTGAATAAATTGCTGGTCTTCGAGTTTTTCGCTGATGATGTAATACAACAGCATATTCATCATAGCCACGTTGGTTCCGGGACGCAACTGTAAATGGTAGGTTGCATAACGTGCCAGTTCCGTCCTGCGCGGATCGATGACTATGGTGGGCTTGCCCTTCATGGCAAACTGTTTCAGCTTGGCGCCAGTAACAGGATGCGCATCGGTTGGGTTGGCGCCGATTACCATGATGCAATCGGTATACTTCAGGTCGATGATAGAATTGGTTGCGGCTCCGGTACCGAATGTACGCTGCATTCCCAGCGCTGTGGGTGAATGGCATACCCGGGCACAACTGTCGATGTTGTTGGTGCCGATCACTGCGCGGATAAATTTCTGCATGAGATAATTCTCTTCATTTGTGCAGCGTGCCGAAGAAATTCCACCAATGGCATCAGGGCCGTGAGTCGCTCTTATTTCAAAAAGTTTTTCGGCGATATAATCATAGGCTTCTTCCCAGGAAGCGGGTTCAAACTCACCGTTGCGTTTAATTAACGGTGTGTGCAATCGTTCGGGATGATTGTAGAAGGAAAACGCGTAACGCCCCTTGAGGCAGGTATGCCCTTCGTTTACTTCGGCATCGTAAGGCGCCTGGATTGACTTAATTTTATCGCCAACAACGGAAACATCGAGGTTACATCCTACACCACAGTAGGTACATACAGTGCGTACTTTTTTATCGGCTACGACCGACTTCGACTCAAAGACATCGCTGATGGCGGATGTGGGACATGCCTGTGAACACGCACCGCAGCTCACACAATCGGATTCAAAAAACGAATTGTCGTAACTTTTTATGATGTGAGCGTCGAAACCCCGTCCGGCCATGCTGAGCACAAACTCACCCTGCACCTCGTCACATGCGCGTACACAACGTCCGCAATTGATGCATTTAGAAAGATCGGAAGTCATGTAGGGATGGCTCAGATCTTTTTTGCGGTCGAGGTGATTTTTACCTTCGGGGTAGCGCACATCGCGTATGCCCACCTGCGCGGCGACAGTCTGCAGTTCGCAGTTGTTGTTCACTTCACAGGTGAGGCAGTCGAGCGGATGATCGGTAAGAACAAGTTCAACAATATTTTTTCGCAACCGTGTGATTCTCTCTGAATCGGTGTAGATGTAGGAATTCTCCATAACCGGCGTATGGCACGAAGCCTGTGCTTTCGCCGGACCTCCTGCTTTGAGCGCCACATCAACACTGCAAACCCGGCACGCGCCAAACGGATCAAGATTAGGGGCATCGCACAGTGTTGGAACAAAATTGTTTCCGAAATGCCGCCTGATCAACTTCAGGATAGTATCACCCGGTTGAATTGGAAAAGGCCTGTCATTGATATAGGCATTTTTCTGTTCCGGTATTTTAATTTCTTTATTGGGTCCTTCGGATTTCATAGCGCGAATTTCGTAATATATCTTTGATAATCAAATGATTTGATTAACCATGGAGGCATGCAGGCAGTAACAAATTTAGGTAATTTAGTTTATTTATTAGCAGTGGGCTTTATTTGAGGGTTTCAGCCGAAGTTGTTTGAATTTCAGAATTAAATCCTGAACTATAAACTGAAATCTATGACAGTTTCTCCTGCACTTACCCTGTCAAATAAACGGACTTCGGTACTCATATCCTGTTCGCGGAGATAAAGTCGCCAATACACCATAACACGAAAGTTAACTCATAAACATCCTGCGAAAAATTTAGTGCTTTCGAGGTTTACTTATGCTCGCGACCGATTCACGGTTGAGTATTCCATCAGAACACCAAAACACAAGATTTAACCCGGGACCATGCAGCTGGCAATTATGGGTATTATTTGTTAAAATACACTTCCAGCTCGCCGTTAAAATACTTCAACGCGTTTTTTACCGGAAGCGGTAATCCTCCACCCAGGGCGCAAAGGCTTCCCGTCTCAAGCGTTTCGAGCAGGTCGTTCATGAGTGTACGATCCATCTTATACGACGAATTCCTGGCTTTATCAATCATCTCATAACCACGTGTTGAGCCTATACGACAGGGAAAACATTTGCCGCAGCTTTCGTGGGCGGTGAAGCGGAAGAGATGTTCGATGTAAGCTATCAATGGATAATCCTCAGGAATACAAACGACGGATGCGTGTCCGAGTAAAAAACCTTCTTTCGCGAACGAATCAAAATCTACCGTCAGTTTGTCGATGTGTGTAACGGGTACCAGTCCACCTAACGGTCCGCCTATATGCATGGCTTTTACCGGCACCCGAAATCCACCACCAAGCTCATCGGTGACAACGCGCAAGGGCGTTCCCATATCGACTTCATATATGCCAGGACGATTAAAATATCCGTCGAGTGAAATCAACTTGGTGCCTGTGGACTTTTCCGTTCCGACTGAAGCGAATGCTTTACCACCATTTTTCATAATGAACGGAAGATTCGCCAGTGTTTCAACATTATTTACTACCGTTGGACGGTTAAACAATCCCTGCTGGGTAGGATAAGGAGGGCGCACCCTAACCTCGGGACGCTGTCCTTCGATGGAAGAAAGCAGGGCCGTTTCTTCACCACAGATATACGCGCCCTGAGCTTTAATTACTTTGAAGGCAAAATTAAAACCGGAGCCGGCAATATCCTTTCCAACCAGTCCGGCATCCCGTAAGGCCCTCACGGCGTTATTGATTATTTCCACCGATTCGGGGTATTCTCCACGAATGTAAACAACCCCATGTTCGGCTCCCGTTATATATCCTGCGATAAGCATGCCCATCAGTAACGCATGCGGCCGCTCTTCCATGATATAACGGTCGGAATATGCGCCCGGGTCACCCTCATCGGCATTACATACAATAAACTTGGGGAGGCCCGCTGCTTTCCTGCACGAGTCGAGCTTGAATGCCATGCTGAACCCTGCACCACCGCGCCCGCGCAGTCCGGAATCTTTTAACGAATCAAGCAATTTATCAGCAGATGTTTTCAGGCACTGTTTGAAAATTTCATAATACCCATCGACATCGGGATATGGCGCCGTAAGTACCGGGGTGCCGTAATGTGCCACATGATACTTCTCCTGTGTGGATTTTTTCTTATTCTTAATATCTGCTATAAAATCAATATCGTCGCCCGAGTAATTCATCCCGCCAAGGTGAAATGAACGGTTTTGATGGCACCGTCCCAAACAACACATTTCGCCAATCTCATCTTTCGAAAAATGATCATTCAGTTTTTTAATCAATGCGGGCTGGGTCCCGGCTGTCATACACGAGCTGCCGTTACACACATAAACTTTCTTCCCCTTATTCTCCGGTTTAAGAAAGTCATAAAACGATACCGCGCCAAAAACCGACGACTTTCCTACCAGGAACTCTTCGCGTAACTTCTCCATATCATCAGCAGATGGGGTACCGTCGGCTTCTGCGGCCTTACCCAACTGTTCGAAAAGGTTATTTTCAAGACCTTTTCTTCCCGATAGTTCACTTAAATTTTCCGACATTATGTATTGTTTACTGTTTGCAATTTATCAATTTTAATACGTTCAGGGTTTGAATAAACCGTTAACTTATTGGTACGACAAAACGCCATAAGTGTAACTCCCGATTTAGCCGCAATATTTACCGCCATATCGGATGGCGCCGATACTGAGGCAAGTATTGGAATTCCGGCCGACACAACTTTGTTAACAATCTCGTAACTGATACGTCCGCTAACCAGTAAAACGTTTGCCTCGTTCAACTTTTTTTTATCAAGCAAATCGCCGATAACTTTATCAACTGCATTGTGGCGGCCTATATCCTCCATCACCGATAACATGGTTCCATCGGCTAAAAAAGCCGCTGAAGCATGTGTGCCTCCGGTTTTTATAAAAGAAAACTGATGATCCGCCATGTGTTCAAACATGTTAAATATCAGGCTGGGATGAATAACACCCTCATAGGAAACGACGCGGCTGCTGATGGTTTCTTCAAAAGATGTACGTCCGCACAATCCGCAGGATGAAGCCGAAACCAGGTTGCGTGACTTTACGAAATCTTTTAAAATTGCTGCCTCTGGCAAGATGATATTTACTCCGGTGATATGTCCGTTGCTCCCTGTTGAAGTTATTTCCAGATCGCTAAAAACCAACTCATTTCTGTAAACCTCTTCCGTGTAGAGTAATCCTCTTACAAGCTGTTTTTCAAATCCCGGCGTTCGCATGGTAACGGTAAAGGGTTCGTTGTTGAGCGATATACTTAACGACTCTTCAACCGCCAGCACATCTTCAACTTTGGAAAAAATTCCATTGTTAAACCGTAGTCCGCTATAATTATTGCTCTTCATCCGGTATACTAATTTATACTCTGTACAGGGCACAACGGTATCATCCGTTCTGAAGTACCTGTCAGGATAATCCGGTAATGTGTCCTTCGTTATCAATATCCATTCCTTCCGATGCCGGAACCGCGGGCAAACCGGGCATACGCATCATCTCTCCCAGAATAGGAACAATGAAACCTGCGCCTGCCGCCAGCTCGAATTCCCTTACATTCACTGTAAAGTTTTTTGGCCGCCCGATGAGTGTTTCGTTGTCGGTAAATGATTTTTGTGTTTTGGCCATACATACCGGCAGATTGTCGTAACCCAGTTTAATATATTCTTTCAACTGCGACTTCGCTTTTACCGAATAGGAAACGCCGTCGGCACCGTATATTTCGGTAGCAATTTTGCTTATCTTTTGTTCAACGGGTAAACTCCAGTCGTAAAGTGGCTTGTAGTTATTTTTTCCGCTTTCAATAATTTCTACAACTGCTTTGGCAAGATTGGTAGTTCCGTTTCCGCCATCGGCCCAGCCTTTGCTGATTACCGCCTGCACCTCCAGGTCTTTACATGATTCAATGATATAATTAACCTCCTCATCGCTGTCGGAGTAGAAATTATTAATCGCTACAACCGGGGTGAGACCAAACTTTTTACAATTCTCAATATGTTTAGCCAGGTTTTCAAAACCCTTGTTGATGTAATTCATATTGGGAGTATTGTACTCCTCTTTTTTTGCTCCGCCGTGATGACGAAGCGCCCTGACGGTAACAACAAGCACCAGTGCTTTGGGTTTTAAATTACCACTTGGGCATTTGATGTCTAAAAATTTCTCCGCTCCCAAATCGGCGCCAAAGCCGGCTTCGGTTACAACATAATCACAAAGTGATAAACCCAATTTAGTTGCCACAATAGAATTGGTTCCCTGGGCGATATTGGCAAACGGACCCCCGTGAATAAGAGCGGGGT
>CAZPKJ010000027.1:0-24138 GCA_964587075.1 uncultured Flavobacteriaceae bacterium
TTACTGCCAACGACAAATGAGTGCGGGAACACCGTTGATGAGGAGATAATTCCCTCTTGCATGGCAATAAGGGCATTGACCATCTTGAATGTTGATCCGGGCGGATAATAGGCCTGCATGGCCCGGTTAAAGAGTGGCTTATGTTCGTCGTTCAGCAATTTCGTGTAATTATCCGACCTCACGCGACCCACCAGCAAATTTGGATCATAATCAGGCTGTGTTATGAGTGCCAGAATTTCGCCGGTTGCCGGCTCGATGGCTACCAGGCTTCCCATCTTATTTTGAAACAACTCTTCTCCAAGCTTTTGAATCCTGGAATCAATGGTTGTAATCAGGTTCATTCCCGCAACAGCGGCCGAATCGTATTCACCATCTGAAAAACTTCCCTTTTCACGGTTATGAACATCTACCATCACCACCCGAACACCACGTTGTCCGCGCAGTTCCTCTTCGTACGATTGTTCAATTCCGCTAATACCAATATAGTCGCCCGATTTATAATAAGGGTTTTCACTAATGGTTTTATCATTTACCTCACCTATGTATCCGAGCGTATGGGCTGCAATGCGATCGGGATATTTACGGAGTGTGCGGGGCTGTACATAAAATCCGCGAAAGCGAAACAATTTTTCCTGTAATACGGCATAAGTTTCAGCCGAAAGTTGTTTTTCGAAAATAGAAGATTTCACCCTGGAAAACCGGCGGGCCTTTTCAAATTTTTTTCTGAAGTCCCGTACCGTAATTCCTATGATTTCACAAAACTCAACCGTATCCAGCTCAGTAACCTGGCGTGGAATAACCATCAAATCATAAACCGCTTCATTATACACCAAAAGTTTTCCGTTCCGGTCGTAAACGAGACCGCGGGCAGGATACTCGGTGATTGTACGTAATACATTATTGTTAGCCGAAAGCTTATACTCGTCATTTAAAACCTGGATATAAAACAACCTCGCCAGGTAAATAACTACCACCACCGTGAAGATGCCAAGAATAACATAACGGTGACCGGATGTTTGATTCATTATTCTTTTGCGGGTTTACTGAATAAATACTGGCTGATCATTATGGTAACCAGCGTTGCGAGGGAACTTAAAATGACCCTCAGAAAAGTTGAAAAGAACTCCGAAAAACGAAACACTTCAATATAAAACAGGATGAAGTGGTGAATGAGAGTAAGTATGGCGGCATAAATAAAAAACCATGTGAAACCGAATTCCCGTGCCGAAGGTACCGATTCGGCTTCGTAACCATCGCGCGGCGCAAGCAGCTTGAGGATTCCAGGCCGTGTATATGCCATAAAAACACAGGCAGCGGCGTGCATGCCCATGGTGTTGGAGAACATATCAATGGTAATTCCGGTTACAAATGCAATCAGGAGTAACAGCAATCGTGAAATTTTTACCGGTAACATCATCACAAACATAATGTACACAAACGGATTGATAAATCCGCCAAACTGAATGTTATTGAGTACAACCACCTGAACAAGTACCAGGAGTATAAATCTTGAAGCAAATACCAGCAGATCAGTTATCATCTTTCTTTAAAGTATTTGCTTCAAGCTGCAGCTGTTCACGCTTGAATAAATTATCAACAATATAAACATGCGACAGGTTGGCAAAGTTGGTCGACAGACGGACATTGATTTTATAAAAATTATCGCCTGCTTTCAGTTCCGAATCTTTAACCACGCCAACCATGATTCCTTCGGGGAATATGGTAGAGTAAACCGTTGTAACCAGGGTGTCTCCGGTATTAAACTTAACATGCTTGGCAATTTCAACCAAAGTACCTTCAGTGCTATTGGCGCCATCCCAGATGAGTGAGCCAAAGTAGCTGCTGTTTTTAAACCGGGTACTGATACGGGTATTTTTATGCAATACCGACATTACCGTACAATAATGATCGGAAACATCCTGAACAATACCCACAACACCGGAGCTGGAAATTACTCCCATATCTTTCTGCACACCATGTTTTGCTCCTTTATCGAGAGTAAGATAATTGTTGCGCCTGTTAATTGAATTATTCACAACGCCGGCAGTGATATAAACATACTTTTGCGAAAACACCGAATCGCTGATAGCAGTTCGCAATACCGAGTTATCGTAAAAACTTTCGGGCATCATACTTCGCAAACCGGCATTTTCGCGGGCAAGGCTGGCATTGTTCTCTTTAAGGTTGATGTATTCTTTCACATAGTTTACCACTTCAAGAATACTGGCAACCACTTTATTGGTGGAATTGAATACCGAAACTTGTTGAAACTTATTATTGTTGATGATAAGATAAAAACAAAAAGTCCAAAGCAATAAAAAAAGTAGGGTAAAATTATTTCGCCATAGAAGAAGAAACAGACTTCTCATGTAATTAGTTGGATATAATTCCTTTTAACGGATCGAACCTTGGCATTCGCTCGGACCTGAGCATGATTGTAATACCGGGGATTAATGGTTGAAGGGGAAGCGGACTTACCGAATTGCCGGCACCGGGTGATTGGTTTCGAATTATTCTGTTACGGAATAAGAAACTTAAATCTGTCAATATTTTTCAACGCAATACCTGTTCCCCTTACCACAGCTCTGAGGGGGTCTTCGGCTACATGGACGGGCAGCTTCGTTTTCATCGAAATCCTTTTGTCGAGCCCCCTGAGCAAGGCGCCGCCACCAGTGAGATATATACCGGTACGGTAAATGTCGGCCGATAATTCAGGTGGTGTTATTTCAAGTGCTTTAAGAATGGCTTCCTCAATTTTTGAAATCGATTTATCGAGGGCATGTGCTATTTCTGAATAGGAAACTGTAATTTCTTTTGGAATACCAGTCATCAGGTCACGTCCGTGAACCGCGAAATCAGGCGGCGCATTATCCAGTTCGGGTAAGGCTGATCCCACTTCAATTTTTATCCTTTCGGCCGACCGTTCACCGATGAGTATATTATGCTGCCGGCGCATGTAATCCCATATGTCGGTGGTAAAACCATCGCCGGCAACCCTTATGGATTGGTCGCAAACAATCCCGCCAAGGGCAATTACGGCAATTTCGCTGGTACCACCACCAATGTCGATAATCATGTTACCCATGGGTTCTTCAACATCAATACCAATCCCAATGGCCGCTGCCATCGGTTCATGAATCAGATAAACCTCTTTCCCGCCCGCATGCTCGGCCGAATCGCGAACGGCCCGCTTTTCAACCTCGGTAATTCCACTGGGTATGCAAATTACCATTTTCAAAGAGGGTGAAAAAAGTCGCTTGCCCGGATTAATCATCTTAATCATACCCCTGATCATGTGCTCGGCAGCATCAAAATCGGCAATTACTCCATCCTTGAGTGGCCTGATAGTTTTAATGTTTTCATGCGTTTTACCATGCATGAGCATAGCCTGCTTACCTACGGCAAGTACTTTTCCGGTTGACCTGTCAATAGCGACTATTGAAGGTTCATCAACAACTACTTTATCATTGCAAATAATCAGGGTATTGGCTGTCCCTAAATCAATGGCAATTTCCTGCGTAAGTAAATCAAAGAGGCCCATGCTCTGTTATTTTAAATTTATCCGGCTCAACAATTTCCGTTTAACGGGGTAAAGATAATCATGTATCATTATGCAGGTGAACCGAAACGCACAAGATACTCACATTTGGTTGTCAATGGCGGAAATGCCTGAACCCCGTAAATACCATAGCCAGTTTATGTGTGTCGCAATAGTCTATCGAGTCCTGGTCCCTAACCGAACCACCCGGTTGTATAATAGCTTTTATCCCCGCTTTGTGGGCAATTTCAACACAGTCGGGGAATGGAAAGAACGCATCGGAAGCCATTACAGCACCCTGCAAACTCAAATCAAATGACCGGGCTTTCTGAATAGCCTGGTGCAATGCGTCGACCCTGGATGTTTGTCCCACTCCTGCTGCAATTAAACAGTTGTCTTTAGCAAGCACAATGGTATTTGACCTCGAATGCTTTACTATTTTATTGGCGAACAGCAGGTCGTTCACCTGCCCGGGAGAGGGGCCGGTTTGGGTAACGGTTCTCAGGTCGGCCTCCGTTTCCGATTTTGAGTCGCGGTCCTGCCACAGCACCCCATTGAGTATGGTTCGGAATTGTTGTTGCTGAGGTTCCGTTTTCTTCATCTTTAGCAGGATGCGGTTTTTTTTGGAGCTGAGAATATCGAAAGCCCTGCCGGTAAAATCAGGGGCTATGAGTACCTCAAAAAAGAGTTTGCCAATTTCGGCAGCTACTGGTTCATCAACCGGAGAAGTAGTAATGATAACCCCACCAAAAGCCGATACGGGATCCGACTTCAGTGCAAGCTCCCAGTTCACCAGTGAGTGGTTGCCTGCCGACACGCCACAGGCATTGTTGTGTTTCAATATAGCTGTAACCGGTTCCTCAAATTCACAGGACAGGTTCACGGCAGCATCTATATCAAGCAAATT
Source organism: uncultured Flavobacteriaceae bacterium (assembly GCA_964587075.1). Lineage (GTDB taxonomy): Bacteria > Bacteroidota > Bacteroidia > AKYH767-A > OLB10 > CAZPKJ01. The sequence continues at coordinate 4,446 of CAZPKJ010000027.1, forward strand.
ATTATACGATAATTCTTTCCCCGATAATTGCTCGAAAACATCATTCAGCCGGCCATAAAAAATGCCCCGCTGGTGCGGATTTTCACCGTACCGGAGCGGATTTGGCTCCATAATGCTTGCTTTGAAGTAATCCGGAGGGCCATCCGTAAACCATTCGGTGATACAGGTATCGTAATGTGATGAAACAGCAAATGCATGTCTGGCTTGTTTTTTTCTGAATTCCAGAGTAGTGGAGCCATTATTCGCTGTAAGCTCACCGGTTAACGCAGGGTAATCGGTTACTGATGGAACAATAACCACATCCTGGTAATTTTTTGCGGCGGCGCGAATCAGAGAAATTCCCCCGATATCAATTTTTTCAATGATTTCATCATGAGCGGCTCCCGAAGCCACTGTGGCCGAAAACGGATACAGGTCAACCACTACCAGATCGATGCCCGGAATGCCATACTTTTCCATCTGATCGAGATCGTCGCGGTTATTACGGCGACCTAAAATTCCCCCAAATACGCCTGGGTGGAGTGTTTTGACACGTCCCCCTAAAATAGATGGATACCCGGTGACCTCTTCGACCGGTATAACCGGAATGCCCATGGCAGATATAAAATCCATGGTTCCGCCGGTAGCAAAAATGATTACGCCCCTGTCATGTAAAAACTGCACCAGGTTATCCAGCCCGTTTTTATGATAAACAGAAATAAGCGCAGTAGAAATATTTTTTAATTCCGACATAACCGAATAAATAAACAGAAGTGGGATTTTATAAAAATCCCTGCAAAGGTAGTTAATCACTGTCCAAAAAATCGGACAGGAAACAAAGAATTTCCTGTATATACGGCCGTTGTATTCACACGCGGAATAACTACTTTTGACATCACAACATCAAACCATGTTCATTTACGGAAAACTAGTAAGAGAGAGTATACTTTTTGCCTTTCAGGCCCTGGCGGTTAACAAGCTGCGTACATTGTTATCGCTGCTTGGTATTACCATTGGCATATTTACCATTATCCTCGTTTTTACGGTAGTTGATTCGCTCGAAAAAAATGTTCGCGACAGTGTAGAGTCACTGGGTGATAATGTAATTTATGTTCAAAAATGGCCCTGGGCATTTGGTTCCGATTATCCGTGGTGGAAATACTGGCAGCGACCCGTTCCTGAATTTCGTGAAATTACCGAACTGAAAACGCGTACCGTTTCGGCGGAAGCCATGACATTTATGGCTTTCTTAAATGGTAAAACTGTCAAGTACGGCAGTTCATCGGCTGAGAATATCGACATTACCGCCTCATCGCACGACTTTCCAAAAATCAAGTCGTTCGAATTATTGGAAGGTAGATATTTTACCGAACTGGAATCGGCCGGGGGGCGACCGGTAGCCATTATTGGGAGCGACCTGAAAACGTCGTTATTTGGTGAAAATGAGGCCACGGGGAGAGTGATAAAAGCTTTGGGAAGAAATATTACCATCATCGGAGTATTTACTAAAGAAGGCAGCAGTCTTATTGGTAACAGCCTCGACAACACCATGTTAATACCCGTTAACTTTGCCCGGGGCATCATGAATATCCGGTCGGAACGGTTGCAGCCTACCATTCAGGTTAAAGGGCGACCCGGAATAACCAATGAGGAACTGATAGAGGATTTGCGGGGCGCTATGCGGTCGATTCGCCGGCTGAGGCCGATGGAAGAGGATAATTTTGCCCTTAATGAATCCAAACTCTTATCGAAACAGGTTGGAAGCCTTTTTGAGGTTCTTGGGATGGCCGGTTGGATCATAGGGGGATTTTCCATTCTGGTTGGAGGATTTGGTATAGCCAACATCATGTTTGTTTCGGTAAAAGAACGGACCAACCAGATAGGCATCCAAAAATCGCTTGGCGCGAAGAACTATTTTATATTGATTCAGTTTTTATCCGAGGCGGTTACCCTCAGTATCCTTGGCGGGATGATTGGTTTGTTTATTGTTTTTGTTATTTCATTCGCCGCATCCCGTGCCATCGATTTTGACCTTACCTTGTCGTTTGGAAATATTGCGACCGGTATATTAATTTCGGCTGCCATTGGAATTATTTCAGGGTTTGTTCCGGCATACAACGCATCCAGGCTCGATCCGGTGGAAGCCATCCGGATGAACGGATAAACAGCCAGACTGATGTCATCAAACAATACTATTAAGTTTGATCAAATCATTTTCTACCAGACTCATGGGTGATGCGATGGCATTTACATATTGATAATTGCCTTCGCGGTTATTATTTATTGAAAGCTGAATAGGGCTCGCTTCGCTTTGAACGGCGACAGCTCTGAAACTGCCTTCCTTCGGATTAAACTTCAAATAAGGTGCCCCCGATGAGCCAAACCTGAAATATCCCTTTATCAGGTATCTGGCTCCTTCCAATACGTAATTCCCGCCAAAGCGGTCGTTAAAAACCTGATATTGATCCAGATAGCCTTCAATCCGGGCTTCATTGAGCAGCCTTCCAAGGAAACCTGCGGGGGAGCTTTGAAGACAATATAATTTCAATTCTTCATCACCCGGAATATCGAATGAAGGTGTCACATAAGGTATTGCCGATATCACTTCATGCCCGCATCCGGTTATTTTATACACGGCAATATCGCTTCCATAGCTGGCAAACTGAAGTTCGAGCGGAAGCAGAAATGTGTACCGGTTCAGGGTAGGCTCAAAGAAATAATTGTGCTGGTTGAACAGGCGGGTAAGATTTACATTATTGTAAAAATCCCGGTTGCTGAATTGAATTATTAAATGCGGGGTGCTCCACTTTCTTTTCGCGAGGGTTTCCCACCTGTTATCGAATCTTACAACTCTTAAAATATCGGTAATATTCTTTACAACTGCCGCGTCATTTACCGCGATATGATGCATCCCGGAAAGTTCGTCAGCTGTGTAGCTCTGACTAAAAAGTGCTTTTTGTCTCTGGTCGAGGAGCGGCAACAACTCGGTCTCAAAAACCTTCGACGGTATTGATTTTAACAACGGGTTCTCAGAGCGAAGGTTGTGAGCCACCGACACCACTAACCCTCCGCCTATATGAAAAGCACTGATATTATTGTCGAACTGCCTGCGGGCCTGGTCGAGGGGGTTGGTGACCCACATGATCCTGAAAAGCGGGGAATTTTGTTCTGATATGATGTTAAGCCTGGGGTCGTTCATACAATTGCATTAATTGGCAATATTACTAAACAACATGCACAAATGAGATGGTATGTTTTGGGGTGATTCTATAAATGTATGGATGGCCCCCTGAACAACGGTTCTGTTAAGAACAGACTTGCCAACTATAAGAATTCCAACATAAAACACTAATTTATCAAGAAAACCGGAATCTGGTTGATTATCAAAAATACCCGTTTTACCTTAGCAGTGGTTTTGACAAAACTTGCCGGGCATCGCTAAAAATTTGGTATATTGCCATTGAATTTCAGAAATAACTGATGAAAAAAAGTTTACTGGTTTTAACATTGCTCATTGCAGTCGTTATTTTGTTGAGCAATTTTACGGTCAAACCCGATTCATCGCAGCCTTTTCATTCGGAGCAGGAGCTTGAGTTTTACCAGAATCTCGCACAAACTCCTATCGGTCCGGGAGAATATTTCCTGCCGTCTGAGAGTTGCAGGGGATGTCATGGTTACGATACCCTCATGCAGGCAAACATTGATGAAAACGGAAACGATGTTAATTTGTTCGACCGTTGGGAAGGCTCTATGATGGCGTTCAGTGCCAAAGATCCGTTCTGGCGGGCAAAAGTCAGTCACGAAATTTTAACCAACCCCGCACACAGCCTCGATCTGCAAACCAAATGCACCTCATGCCATGCTCCCATGGGTCATTACGATGCCATTTACGGTGGCGCTACTTCTTACACCATTGCAGACCTCGTAAACGACACCCTGGGACTTGACGGGGTTTCGTGCGCCGGTTGCCACACCATAAGCGCCGACGCGGGCAGCACCTTTTCGGGTATCATTCCATTTGATACCACACGACAGATTTACGGGCCCTTCCCGGGTCCGTTTATGGGGCCCATGCAGTTGTATGAGGGATATACACCCGTGTATAGTCCGCATATGGATGAATCGGGAATATGCTCACCCTGCCATACTCTTATTACTCAGACTGTCGACCTTGCCGGTAATTACACAGGTGGGGAGTTTGTTGAGCAGGCAACATATCACGAGTTCTTAAATTCGAGTTACCCGCTTAACAATATCAAATGCCAGACCTGCCATATGCCACAGTTGGCCGATCCGATAATTATTGCCAATGGTTTTATCGCATTACAGCCACGGACACCTTACAATCAGCACACTTTTGCAGGAGCGAATTCATTTATGCTGGAGCTGATCAAAAATAATAAACAAGCCCTCAACATCAGCACGGCCGACAGTAAAATTGACTCTTCTATTGCGGCAACGCTTCAAATGCTAAGGGAAAATTCGGTCGAGTTTGAACTGTTCAGCGACAGCCTCACCTATGATACGGCTTATTACCATGTGCGTATACGAAATAAGGCCGGACACAAATTTCCGTCGGGTTATCCAAGCCGCAGGGCAGTATTGCAGTTATTAATGACCGATGCCGGCAACGACACCATTTTCCGTTCGGGAATGTTCGATAGCGATTTCCGTGTGATCGGCGAAAACCCGCAATTTAACCCGCATTACCAGGTAATAAGCCAGGACGACATCACGCAGATTTATGAAATAGTAATGGGTGATGTGAACAGTCAGTTTACTACTTTGCTTGAAAGGGCAGCAATATTGCTTAAGGATAACCGCATCCCGCCTGACGGCTTTACAACCACTGCATCGGTATATGATACGGTTAAAATTTCGGGCGACGCTCTTGCGGATGATAACTTTAATAAAGTTAACGGTGTGGAGGGTTCAGCTACCGACCTCGTTTACTTCAGGATTCCCGTTTCAGGTTTAACGGGCACCGTAAAAGTTCGTGCCAGTCTGTTTTACCAGTCAGTTCCGCCCAAATGGCTCGATGAAATGTTCACCGTTTCCAGTGGCCCTATTGATACTTTTGAAACCATGTATCAAAATGCCGACAAAACACCGGTGCTGGTTGCTGCCGACAGTTTAACCGATGTACTTACTTCACTTGGACACAACAACAGCAATCCGGTTGAAGTACGTATATGGCCAACGTTAGTTACCGGGTCCCCCGTTCACATCCTGGCTGAAACCGGAAATTATATCAGGCAGGTTGATGTGTACAGTGTTGAAGGGAAAAAATCCCTTCAGTTAAAACCTCAAACAAGGTCGAACTATTATTCATTCAGTCCCGGCGAATTAAAAGGAACTTTAATAATAAAGGTAGTTACCAAATCGGGAACCATCTACAAAAAAGTATTGCGATTATAGGAACTTGCCACTTCAATAAACCAACTTAAACATCCCTAATAAAAACCAAAAACGAAAATGAAAAATAATTTATACCTAATTGCACTTTCCATACTCGGATTGACTTTTACGGCAGGAACTGCCAGCGGACAGCTGTCGTTTACCAATGCCAACAATCAATTACCGGCAAACACCCGCAGCGGCTGCGCGGTTACTGTGGTTGATGTAAACAACGACGGATTGGATGACATTGTGCGTCTCGATCAGGGACATATCATTAACCTGGAGCTGCAGCAGCGCGACGGAAGTTTTCAGCACCATCTGCTCACTGATATCGGCGGAGGTTCGGCCTGGGCAATGACCATGGCCGATGTAGATAAGAATGGCTGGAAAGATGTTGTTGCCGACGGGTCAAATGGCATAAGACTGGTCAAGTTTTTTGAAAATTCAGGCGTGATTACCGCAACAAACACCCTGCTGATAAACTCGGGATTTTTTCTGCAGAATGCTACATTCTGTGATATGAACAATGACGGTTGGATCGATTTATTTTGTTGCGACGACAATGATGTCAGTAAACTTTATGTAAATGATGGCGCAGGAAACCTGATGCCTTCGCAAATGGTCAACTTTGCGGTTAACCCCGGAATGTTTTATGGCAACGACCCATACGACAGCGGAAACTATGGCAGCGCGTGGATCGATTTTGACAACGACCGCGACCTGGATCTTTATGTGGCTCATTGCAGGCAAAGTACATCAAGCCCTACCGACCAGCGCCGTATAAACAGATTGTTTGTTAATGACGGCAACAATAATTTTACCGAACAGGCGGCAAATTTTGGAATAGACATTGGCTGGCAAACCTGGACATCGAGCTTTGGCGATATTGACAACGACGGAGACCTTGACCTTTTACTGACTAACCACGATCACGTAAACCAGATTTTTGAAAACGATGGTACCGGCAACTATACCGAATTGCTGAATACCGGCATAAGCAACTATAATATTACACCCATCGAATCGGTCATGGAAGATTTTGACAATGACGGATACGTTGATATTTTAATTGCGGGCTCTGAATGGCTTTATTTCAGGAATAATGGCAACAAAACTTTCACCCGTGTAACGGGATTGTTTGCAAACAATGGCATGTTGTCGTATGCTATTGGCGACTTAAATCATGATGGATTCATTGATGTATTCACGTCGTATGGCGACATCTATCAAAATCCATCCAACACATATGATGATGTTTTATACCTGAACAACCGCAACAGCAATAATTTTATAACCTTCAACCTGGAAGGAACACTGTGCGAAAAAGGAGCCATTGGTGCCAGGGTTACCATTTACGGACCGTGGGGAATACAAATAAGGGAAGTTCGTGCGGGAGAAAGTTATGGAACCTGTAATTCCTTTCAGCTTCATTTTGGTTTGGGTCAAAGTACCATGGTCGACTCGGCAGTTGTTTGGTTTCCTTCGGGAACCACTACCACTCTCCCGAATTTAAGCAGCAACCAGTTTGTCACAGTAGTTGAAGGCACTTGTATTGTAACCGGAAATATTATTACAGGAAGTCCGATTATTTGTACCGGACAAACAACAACGTTGAATGCCGCAGCGGGATTTACATCGTATAACTGGCTCGATGGATCAACCGGAACTTCCATGTCGGTTACAGCAGCAGGTGCTTACAATGTTCTTGTAACCGATAGTATAGGATGTACGAATATTTCTCCAAATTTCAATGTTCAGATTAGTCCTGATGAAACGCCATCAGTAGCTGTTGCCGGCGACCTTGTATTTTGTGAAGGTGGTTCGGTAACGCTTACCAGTTCACCTGCCGCAGCCTACACCTGGTCGAACGGTGAAACGACCCAATCCATTACAGCCAATCAAACCGGAACCTATTCGGTAACCATTCAGGGTGTTTGCGGCGTCTTTACTTCAACTACCATTGATGTCCTGACGCTCGATGCACCCGAGCCTGTTACACAGGGTGCCCAGGGTCCGGCACCGTCATCACTGGTATTAACGGCTACCGGAAATAATCTCACCTGGTACGATCAGCAAACCGGTGGAAATGTTGTTGGCACCGGACCATCTTATACTACCCCGCTTTTAAATACGCCAACAACCTATTGGGTTGATGCCACCACCATCTATCCAGGAGCCATTGATTATACCGGCATGACCGATCACAGCGGAACCCAGTACAGCGGAAACACCACTAACGGTGCGCTTCAGTTCACGGTTACTTCGGAGTGCAATCTTGTTTCGGCAAAAGTATATACCGACACTCCGGGCGACCGGCTGGTTGAATTACGCGACGGCACCACGGTGTTACAAAGCCTGCTTGTGAATGTCCCTATGGGTACCAGCAGGATCACTCTGAACTTTAACCTGCTTCCGGGCAGCTATTCGTTAACTACCAATGCCGGCGTTAATAATACCAATTTTGGTTTCAATTCGCCCCGGTTACAACGCAGCAGTTCAGGAGTGACCTATCCCTATAATTTGCCGGGATTGGTTTCCATAACTGGTTCGAATCAGGGATCGAGCTGGTACTATTATTTTTACGATTGGGAAATTGCAGCTCCCGATTACGATTGCGTAAGCGACCGGGTTCCGGCTCTTGCCGATATTATAACCGGCATCGGTGAGCATACCTTAGCCGACCGTATCCTCGTTTATCCGAACCCCTCGGGTCATTTGGTAAATATCAGTTTCGAAAATATTCATGCCTCCGGAATTTCATTATTTGATGTTGCTGGCCGAACGGTGAAGAACATCACCATGAATAAGATCAACAACAACAAAGTAGAAGTAAACTTGCTGGGTATATCGGCGGGTTCTTACTACTTCAGAATAATTACCGATGAAGGAACCGTAATGAAAAAGTTCACGGTTAACTAACAATTTACAGCATAACAACAAAAAAGCCGGGTAGTAATCCGGCTTTTTTATTTTCTGCTATGGTTTATATCCTTACATCTGCAATATCGAAACTACTAAAAAGAAATTCAAACTATCATCAGGCGTTCATCATATTCCCCAGGCGAACGAATCGATATCGGCAACGCAGTGCGAAAGAAGTTTTATGCTTGCCGAAATATCATCCTTATCGGCCATTTCAATAACCTGATGGATATGCCTGGTTGGAATTGATATGGCTCCCGCGATTGCACCATATTTTCCATGGCGTTGTAATCCGGCGGTGTCTGTTCCTCCTGCTGTCAGTATTTCGGGCTGCCATTTTATTTTATGTTTGCCTGCCGTTTGTTTCATAAATTCGATCATCCGCGGATCGCAAATTGTTGCCGAGTCCATAATTTTTATGGCGGTCCCGTCTCCCAGTTTTGTAACCATTTCGTGCGGTTTGGCACCAGGCACATCGAAAGCGATCGTTACATCCAGTGCAAAACCGAAATCAGGATCAATCTGATGAGCTGCAACGCCTGCTCCTCTCAGACCCACTTCTTCCTGGACGGTAAAGACGCCATAAACATCATAAGGCACATCTTTCATCTGCCGCAGTGTTTCGATCAGAATAAAAACTGAAACCCGGTTGTCGAGCGACTTGCAGTTAACACAATTTCCCATTTCAATCAGTTCACGCTGACGTGTAACGGGGTCGCCTACGCTGATATACTTTTTAACTTCATCACAGGGCATTCCCAAATCAATGAAATAATCGGTAATATTAGCTGGTTTTGTTTTCTCTTCGGCGGTCATAATATGAATGGGTTTGCTTCCCATAACTCCAACGAGGTCGCGTTTACCATGTACCACCACACGTTGGGCTGTGAGTGTTTTGGGGTCGAAACCGCCAAGGGTATGAAACCTGAGGAACCCGTTTTCATCTATGTGTGTGACCATGAAGCCAATTTCATCCATGTGCGCCGCAATCATCACTTTTTTTGACTCCCGGCCTTTTTTGAAAGCGGTTACATTACCCATTTTATCAACACTGATTTTGTCAGCCAGTGGGGTTACCTCGCGAAGCACAAGGTCACGCACACGGTTCTCATATCCCGGCGCACCGGCAACTTCACAAATCTCTTTTAATAACGGTATGTTCAGGTTCATAAAATTTTATTTAATAAAGTTAAGTTTTATGGTATTTGCCATGCCCCGATCTTCGATTGGTGTACTGAACACATTAATAACCATATCGCCCTCTTTAACAAATCCCCTGGTTTTCAGAAACTGTTTAATATCGTGTATGGTTTTATCGGTACTCTCAAATTTATCGTAATGGAAAGCGCGTACTCCCCAAACCATATTCAGGGTGGTTAGTATTTCCATATTAGCGGTAAAAATAAAAATGTTGGAGTTGGGCCGCTGGCTCGAAATGCGAAACGCTGTGTAGCCCGAATGCGTCATGGCAATAATTCCTTTGGCACCCGACTGCTGTGCCATCACGCAAGAGTTAAAGCAAACCGAATCCGATATAAAACTTTCCGATTCCTTCACAGGAGGAATGTGCCGGTGGTAAATTTCGTCTTCTGTTTCGGCAATTGAAATAATTTTATTCATGGCTTCAATTACTTTTACAGGATAGGCCCCGACGGAAGTTTCTGCACTAAGCATAAGCGCGTCGGCACCATCGAATACAGCGTTGGCTACATCATTGGTTTCGGCACGTGTGGGCCGGTAACTGGTAATCATGCTTTCCATCATCTGGGTAGCTATGATGACAGGCTTGGATGAGGCAACAGCTTTTCGAACTAGCATTTTTTGAATCACGGGAACTTTTTCCATGGCTATCTCCACTCCCAGGTCGCCACGGGCAACCATCAAACCATCGCAAACCTTAAGAATATTATCAATATCGCGGATAGCTTCAGGTTTTTCAATTTTCGCAATTACACGTGTGTTTTTACCCCGGGCGGCAATGAGCTTTTTCAGTTCCGAAATGTCTTTTGCATTTCGAACAAACGATAATCCAATCCACTCAATGTCGTTGTCGAGAGCAAAGTCCAGATCTTTGCGGTCCTTTTCGGTAAGTGACGGAAGTGATATTTTGGTATAGGGTAAATTAATCCCTTTGCGCGACGAAACCACGCCCCCATGAATTACCTTAGCGGTAACATTTTTAGCGGGATCTTTTGAAATTACCTGCAACTCAACATTACCATCATCAATTAAAACTGTATCGCCCACCTCAACATCCTTATGAAAATACTGGTAATTGATATGGAGTTTTTCGGCTGTTCCGGTGCATTCATCAATAGTAAGGGTAACGAGTGATTTTTCCTTTAGTTCAATTTGGTTATTGGCTACTTCTCCTATCCGCATTTTGGGTCCCTGTAAATCGAACAGTACAGGTATCTTGTATTTTTTCTCGGTATTCAGCTTTCGCAGATTACGGATTACTTCGAGATGGACAGAGTGATCGCCGTGGGATGCATTGATACGGCACACATCAACTCCGGCCCTGATCATTTTATCGAGCACCTGAATAGAACTGCTGGCCGGCCCGATGGTGGCGATGATTTTTGTTTTATTAAAATGGTTTGTCATAGTAAATTAAGTTATCCTTCAATAAAAAGTAAAAAGGCTTCCACCGACTTTAGCTGTAACGGGTCGATAGCATAAACGCCTGATATAATTTCAATAGTCCTGATTTTGCTGACGAGATTATCGATTTCAAAAGAGTTGTTAGCTCCGGAAACCAGCAGGAAATAATCTATTTCCCTCATCTCAGGAATATAAAAACCGGTATTGGCCTTGTCACGATTTGAAATAAGATGATAATCTTCGGCAATATGGCCCGAAAACCTGAAGTAGGCATGTGTGGTATTACTTCCCGGCATATTGGTTTCGAGTGATACATCATTTTGTCTGGTAAAATTTAAGCCCAGAGCCCGGTTCAATTCAAAACATACCTTGTAATCCCTGCTCCCGGATACAATCCCCGCAAGGGAAAAGTCATAATCCCTATCGAAAGTTAGCTTTAAAATTTTTTTCGACATGTTGGTTAACCGGCTGGGTGGTAGCAAAAAGTGAGTGTTCAAAATTAACAGAAGTTTAGTGCAAATGTGTGTGATACCAATAAAAAATATGAACAATAACCTCATCCTGTTTCGACTTTGAGTAATTACCGGCAGGTACGTGTGTAAAATCCATGTTAAAATAGTAATATTGCGCCCGGATATAGTTACCGGCAGCCGTTTGATTAAATGGAACCCTATTTTCTGGATGATGAATATTTTATGCGTGCTGCATTATCTGAAGCACAGCAGGCATTTGATGCCGATGAGGTTCCTGTAGGGGCCGTAATTGTTTGCAGAAATCAAATTATAGCCCGGTCACACAACATGACCGAAAAACTGAATGATGTTACAGCGCACGCCGAAATGATCGCTTTTACTGCAGCCAGTAATTATCTGAATGCAAAATACCTCGAGGAATGCACTTTATATGTAACCATTGAGCCCTGTGTGATGTGCGCAGGCGCCAGTTACTGGACACAAATTGAAAGGATCGTTTTTGGTGCCAGGGATGAGAAAAAAGGTTTTTCGCAAACCTCATCCGCAATAACGCACCCGAAAACCAAAATAAAAGGCGGTGTGCTCGAACAGGAATGCTCCGAACTGATGGTTCGATTTTTCAGGCAAAAACGCGGATGATATCAAAGATTGATAGCAGCCAGCATTTCATTGGTAAGTGGTTTGTTTAAAAATTTCCTGACAAATTTATTCTTGTTTGCCCTGTTCAGATCCCTGAATGAATCGGACGATGACAAAAGAATAATTTTACATTTTTTGTGAATACACTCATCGAGCATGGCGAACTCATCCAGGAACTGAAATCCATCCATTCCCGGCATCAGTATATCCAGGAAAATCAAGTCGGGTAATTCATCCGATGAAGCAGTTTTTAATAACTCCAGCGTATCCTTTGCCGACTGGTGAACAGCAACCTTGTTTGAAAAACCCGTTGCTTCCATCAGTTTTTCGTGAACCATGTTTTCCATGGGATTATCATCTACCAGTAATACAAACTGGTATTTCACCTCAATCATCATTTTCATCAGTGGTAGAAGTTTTTAATTCTGAATAAGCTTATTTAGTTTTCGTAAGTGATCGGGGTCAATACGGTTTGGCAGTTCTATTTGAAACCGGGTACCTTCATTGGGTTTTGATTCAACGGTAATTTTTCCCTTGAGCTTTTTTACTATTTCCTTTACCATATACAATCCCAGTCCTGCGCCACCCGATTTTACTTCGGGGTTGGTATAAAACATATCAAAGATCTTAGGAAGTGCTTCCTTAGAGATCCCGATACCGTTATCCCTGAACATCATAAGCGTTTTTTCGCCATCGGTTTCAATATGTATTTCAAGTACCGGCCTGGCTTCATGAGGATGCTGGAACCTGATTGCATTCGAAACTATGTTATTAAGGATAACCTGTAACTGATCGGCATCCGAAAAGAACGGAATGCAGCTTTCAATAGTTACCTTTACTTCGAGCCGGTGGGCAAAATCGATGTTTTTTAAAGCATCTACCGACTCCCTGATAAGTCCCTTGAAATTGATCTCCGAAATTTTCGGCCTGAACCTGGTAGTTTTTGTAATGTTGTTCATTGCTGAATGTGTTGCCCAACGCGGGTTTCGACCGGAGTGTTTTTGAATATAAAATTTTCATTCACCTCCATCGAATACGCATACATTCCAATGTATCTGGCCTCAGGGAAAGGGACAATTGTGAACTTGATCAGATAATTCCGGTATTCGATTGTAACATCGGTTGGCCGGTGGCTGAGCGATGCATGGAACAATTCGGGATACCTGCTGATAAATTCCGCGGGCATCTTCTCATTGATCCTGCAGTTCCAATCTTTCATAAGGGGCAATGCCGGTACATTGGCAAACGTAAGCCTGTTGTCGAGGTCGAACCTGAAAACAGGGAATAAGCTTTCTTCGCTGGTCTTGTTTTTCTCTTGATTCATAGTAATGGAGCCTTTTATAGTGTTGAACTCCGAAACGGTTACATTCCCTATTAGATACATCACTATGGCAGTACGGTATGACATTGTAAGAAAAGTGAGGAAAAAGTTTAAAAACCACCCTTCAGAGCGCATTAACAGCCTAACCCTGTGAAAAGTGGCCCGAAAACCCTTGTAAGAAAAGTCAGGTTTTTCACCAAAATAATGGTATTGGATTAAATAATGATTCTATACGGGTCAGGCTAACAATACACGCAAACAGTTGTTACTGTTTGGCCGGATGATAAGGATGAATTCACTAATTTTGCCCTCTCAAACGTAAACTGTACCTGCATTTTTGAGGTCGTGCCGAAATCTCATACATGTAGCTGATTTTACTGAATCGGGCAGATTTACCGGATTACAATAAAAAACTGAAAGAATCTAAAACCATAAAAATTTAATTAATAAAATGCCATACCCCGAACAAATTTGCGCGCCAATGCGCTCCGACCTCGTTAATGCCGGATTTGAAGAACTCACAACCCCTCAGCAGGTGAATGAAACCATTCCCGGAAGTAAAGGAACTCTTTTGTTGGTTATTAATTCCGTTTGCGGATGTGCGGCAGGTACTGCCCGTCCCGGAGTAAAACTGAGTTTTCAAAAAAGCAGCAAAAAACCATCAAAGCTGGTAACCGTTTTTGCAGGCCAGGATATTGAAGCTACCCAGGAAGCACGGAAATATACATTACCTTATCCTCCCAGTTCACCCAGCATCGCACTCTTTAAAGATGGCAAACTGGTGCATTTTGTTGAACGCCATCATATTGAAGGCCGTTCAGCAGAAATGATTGCCGATCATCTCGCGACAGCGTACGAGGAGTTTTGTTAAAAAGGAAACCGTTTTAATTACTGGTACACTTTGTTGATCAGGCCGGTTTCATGGCCCTGGCCTTAAATTCGCGTGCCTCACGGCAACTTCCATACTTTTCCAGCGATTCATTCATGATTTGCTGGTAACGGTTGCGGACAGAATCCACATCATCTTCCGAAAAACCTTTGGTTGAAATAGGATCCAGAATCAAAACCCTCGAAACACCCGGTGTGCCCCCGGTGAACTTCAACGGGCCGTCGGGAAGTATTTTCCAGTTATCGAGGTAAATTACCGGAACAATAGGTAATTGTTTCTCGACTGCCAGTTTGAAAGCGCCATTTTTTAACCTTCCCAGGTCAGGCGCACAGGCAGGAATGGTTGCTTCTGGAAAAATAGCGATACTGATACCCTTATCAAGGTCGTGAGCTGCCCGGGTAAACGCTCTGTGCGCACCCATAATACTTCCGCGGTCGACCAGGATATTCATACGATCGAAAAACTTGTTGAATAACGGGACTTTTTTCAGCTCGGCCTTACCCATGAAATGATAGTAATGCGGCATAACAATATAAGTCATTACTATATCAAGAAAAGAAGTGTGATTCGGACAAATTACACATGGGTTCGGAATGGGGGTACCGCTTTCATTGATGATTTTATACCGGATGCCAACGTTAAAAATAATGAGCCGGGCCCAAACTTTTTTTAACCGGAAAACTAAAGGGAACCAGTTTTCACGCAGTAACAAAACATAGAAAAACGGAAACAGTACTATGAATGTGACTGAGCCGTTCAGAAAGAAGAGGGCCCTCCACAGTTTCCGTAACAGCAGCTGCAAAAAATTCATCAGGCGAAATTAGGCATTTTTTGTAATTTCGTCCCTTATGGAAACAGTTGTCAGTGGTATTCGGTCGACGGGTCTTTTGCACCTTGGAAATTACTTTGGCGCCATGCGCAACTTTGTGAAGATGCAACATGAGTACCGTTGTTTTTTTTTTATTGCCGACTACCATTCACTTACCACCCACCCAACTCCCGGCGACCTGAAGTTTTCGGTAAGGCAGGCACTCACCGAATACCTGGCCTGTGGCATTGACCCCGAGGTATGTACCATTTATGTTCAGAGCGACCTGCCTGAAACGGCCGAATTATACCTGCTTTTAAATATGAACGCTTATGTAGGCGAACTGGAACGGTGCACCTCCTTTAAAGAAAAAATACGAAAGCAGCCCGATAATATCAATGCCGGATTACTTACCTATCCCACGCTGATGGCCGCCGATATACTCATTCACAAGGCGGTGAAGGTTCCGGTCGGAAAGGACCAGGAACAGCATCTGGAAATGGCCCGGACATTCGCGAACCGTTTTAACCGGCTCTACCATACAGAAACATTTCCTGAACCGTATGCATTCAATTTCGGAGCAAACCTGGTAAAAGTTCCGGGGTTGGACGGTTCTGGGAAAATGGGGAAGTCGGAGGGTGAAGGCAATGCAATTTTTTTATCGGACCCACCGGAAACCATTCGTAAAAAAGTGATGCGCGCTGTTACCGATTCGGGTCCAACCGAACCGGGTCAGAAAAAACCTGAAGCCATTGAGAACCTGTTTACTCTGATGAAGCTGGTGTCGGATGCCAGCGTAGTTGAACATTTTGACAATGCATACAACGACTGCACCATCCGCTATGGTGACTTCAAAAAGCAACTTGCTGAAGACATCATCCGTTTTAATACGCCGTTGTTTGAAAAAATCAACCACATTTCATCCGATACAGGCTTACTTGAAAAGGTAATGGAGAGGGGTAAGGAAAAAGCCCGCGAAAGCGCCCAAAAAACATTGAAAGAGGTGAGGAATATTATCGGTTTCAGAAAATAACTTTGCTAGTTGCTGTTTCATAGAGAGTTATTTTATTCATCGGGGTTTCAACTATTCTCTTTTCAAGACCCATAAAAAAGCCGTAATTCGGTAACTTTGCGCCTTCTTTAAATACATGAACAGGGCCGTTCCTTATCATAAAAATCTTCATATGGCAACCAGGATCACCGATTATGCTCAGCTAACCAAATTCAGGCTGACATTACTGGTGGTTTTTTCGGCGGCCATGGCTTTTTTAATCGGTGCCGGCGATAGTTTTGAATGGAGCCGGTTCCTGCTGCTTATTTTAGGAGGGTTTTTAGTTACCGGATCGGCCAACGCTTTTAATCAGGTGATTGAACGCGATCTCGACAAACTCATGGACCGAACGGTATCGAGGCCCTTACCGGGAGAACGAATCAAACCCTTTGAGGCTTTGGTGATAGCTGGTATTTTAGGCGTTTCGGGTTTATTCATTCTTACCTACTACATGAATATGGCCAGCGGGATTCTGGGGCTCATTGCGCTTATCAGTTACACGATTATGTACACCCCGCTGAAAAAAGTAACGCCATTCGCAGTTTTTGTAGGGGCCTTTCCGGGAGCCATTCCCCCATTGCTGGGGTATGTTGCGGCCACCGGCCATTTTGGTATTGTTGCCTGGGTATTGTTTGCCATTCAGTTTTTATGGCAGTTTCCGCATTTCTGGGCTATTGCCTGGGTTCTTGACGACGATTATAAAAAGGCGGGTTTTGAATTATTGCCTTCTAAAGGCGGGCGCGACAAATCATCGGCATTTCAGGCGTTTGTATATGCTTTCAGCCTGATTCCTGTGGGTCTTTTACCCTTTTTCTTTCAGATATCAGGAACCATCTCTATGGCAATAATTACTTTGGCCGGATTGGTTTTCGCTGTCCAGGCCTGGCATCTTTATAAGAACTGTACCCTTGAAGCAGCAAGGCGATTAATGTTTGGTTCATTTGTTTATTTGCCCGTAGTTCAAATTTCAATGGTTATCGATAAAATCTGATTCATGGCAGCTTCCTCATCCCGGGAAACCGGCAACGACACCTACACAGGAATTTCAACTTTTAAGATGCTTTTATGGCTTGCCATGGTGAGTATGGTAATGATGTTCGCCGGATTAACCAGCGGTTACATTGTAAGACAGGCCGAAAGCAACTGGTTCGTATTTGAATTGCCGGAAATTTTTTATTTATCGACCCTGTTTATTGTTTTGAGCAGCATTAGTATACAGTGGGCCTACCATTCGGTAAAGAAAAACCGGCTTCAAAATTTACGAACCGGTCTTATTATTACACTCGGACTGGGTCTCGCTTTTTGTTTTACACAATTTTCTGCATGGTCGAAACTGGTTGACATGGGCGTTTACTTTACCGGTAATCCGTCGGGTTCATTTTTATACGTTTTAACAGGACTACACTTACTGCACCTGGCAGGCGGAGTAATCTACCTGCTGATTGTAACAGCCCGGTCGTTGCAGGACCGATATGATTCCAATAATTATCTTCCGGTAGAACTTTGTACAATTTTTTGGCACTTCCTCGATGGCTTATGGGTATATTTGTTCGTTTTCTTGTTGTTTATCAGGTAATTGAACTAATAATTTAGAATTATTCCACTTAAATATTTATTTGCGTTCACAATAAAAAATCTATTTATTTTGCACCCTGTCAGGGAACCCCTGATTCGTAAGCAGAATTTTAATCACTAACCGATCAATATGTCAACAGAAACAGAGGTTGAGACATCCAAAAAGAAGGCCTGGGGAGGCGGGGTATCCCCGTACAATGTAAGTTGGGGAAAAATGTACATGTGGTTTTTCCTGGTATCCGATGCATTTACATTTTCATCGCTACTCATTGCCTACGGTGTTATGCGCCATCGGTTCACCGATATATGGCCTAAAGCCGGGGATGTATTTACCCACTTTCCCTTTGTAGAGGGCCATATTGAACTGGCCTATGTGGCCCTGATGACCTTTATCCTCATCATGAGCTCTGTAACTATGGTACTGGCAGTGGATGCGGGCCATAAGCGCGATAACAAAAGTGTTGCTGTTTGGATGCTGCTCACCATTATAGGCGGTTTTATGTTCCTTGGCTCACAGGCCTGGGAGTGGTATCACTTCATTCATGGTACCGAACAGGGCGCCTATATCATGCACGACGGGACTGTGGCACGACACGCTTATGTTGAAGGGACACATAATGTTGACTATAACACATTGATTCTTCCTACAGGCGAAACCGTTACCGGAGCCGAAGCACAGGCCATCAAGGAAACCGCTGAACATTTCCATGGTGCCAACCTCACAAAAAACGAATACGGCCATCCGCTCTTTGGCGACTTCTTTTTCTTTATTACCGGGTTCCACGGGTTCCACGTCTTTTCGGGGGTAGTTATTAATATCATTATATTTATAAATGTACTCAACGGTGTTTATGTAAGGCGCGGACATTATGAGCAGGTTGAAAAAACCGGTCTCTACTGGCACTTCGTTGATTTGGTGTGGGTATTCGTATTTACATTCTTCTACCTTGTATAACCAATAATTTATTATATTAAGCAAACTATCCTATGTCAGATCAGAATCACAACGAACATAAAGGCGACGGTAAAAAACACGGTTATTACACGGGCGATATCCACAACCAGTTTGTTGAGGAGCATCACGTTCCCAACTCGGTAAAAATAATATGGAAGACCTTTTGGATATTGCTGGTGGTGACCATGTTTGAAGTTGGTATTGCTTTCTCACCCTTATCGAAAGATATCTTACTACTGATATTCATTGTACTTACTATTGTTAAGGCTTATTATATCATTGCCTTTTTCATGCATCTGAAACATGAAAAAGTTGCATTTAAATATTCCATCCTGCTACCCTTCTTCCTCATACTCTTTTTTATTGTTATGGCTATTGCAGAAGGCAATTACCTGAACTTTGTTAAATAGTTAAGTGTTATTCACCTGTAATGAGTAAATCAAAAACAGGTACCCGGGTAATCATACTTTTAATAATTCTTCTGGTACCATCCATCGCCTATCTGCTGGTTTCAAGCGGAAAAAACAACTATTCGAAGCTTGAAATTTTCGGACCCAAAGAGCCGGCACGTGGTCAGGAGAACGGTTCCGACACTATTTATCACACGATCGCTCCTTTTTCGCTGCCCGCGCATGATGGCTCTATTTTAGATTCAGAGCAGCTGGGTAACAAAATAATTGTTGCCGACTTCTTTTTTGCTACCTGTCAAACCATCTGTCCCGAAATGTCGATTCAGCTGAAACGTGTGCAGGAGGCTTACAAAAACGATCCTGAAATTATAATTCTGTCGCATTCAGTAAATCCCGAAAAGGATACCGTTGAAGCTCTGGCCGCTTATGCGGAGGAATACGGCGCCATTCGCGGCAAGTGGTATTTCCTTACGGGAGATAAGAAACAGATTTATGATTTGGCTCGCCACAGTTATTTTGTAACTGCCATGAAAGGCGATGGGGGGCCTGATGATTTTATCCACTCCGAAAAAATTGTACTGGTCGACAAACACAAACGGATCAGAGGTTATTACGACGGAACTGATTTTGAAGATGTGAACCTTTTGATCGATGAAATTAAAGTACT
>CAZPKJ010000028.1:0-22090 GCA_964587075.1 uncultured Flavobacteriaceae bacterium
TTTTCAGGCTACCGCCCAGCAAAAAGCAACGGTAAAAGGGCGCGTGACTGATAAAAACGGGAAAGGTCTCTTTGGTGTTAACGTAGCTGTAAAAGGTACACCCGGTGGTATGGCTACCCTGAACGATGGCAAATTTGAAATAGAGGTTGCTGCAGGATCTGAATTGGAAATTGTATTTTCATTTATCGGTTATACCACTTCACAGATTGAATTAACCCTGTCACCGGGTGAGGTGAAGGACATCGTTCATATCCTTGAAACCGCTACTACCCCACTTCCTCAAGTTGAAATAAAGGACGAAAAAATCAACCGGAGTACTTTCACCCGGATCGATCCTAAAACCATACGGCAAATTCCAAGTGCCAGCGGTAGTTTTGAGGCCGTTTTAAAAACCATGCCCGGCGTGGTATCAAACAACGAATTGTCGTCGCAATATTCGGTACGGGGCGGTAACTACGACGAAAACCTGGTGTATGTAAACGATATTGAAATATACAGGCCACTGCTGGTTCGTTCAGGTCAACAGGAGGGCCTGAGTTTTATTAACTCCGACCTGGTATCGTCAATCAGTTTTTCGGCCGGAGGCTTTGAAGCCAATTATGGCGATAAACTATCGTCGGTGCTCGATATTAAATACCGGAAACCCGAAAAGTTTGCCGGGTCTGCTTATGCATCCCTGTTAGGAAGCGGACTACACCTGGAGGGTGCCAGTAAAAAAACAAATCTCAATTACCTGTTTGGTGTACGTTACAAATCGAGTCAATACCTCTTTAATTCGCTCGAAACAAAGGGTGAGTACAAGCCCGTTTTCACCGATGTACAGGGCCTGGTAACATGGGATATCGACAAATATACCGAATTGTCGTTTTTGGGAAATCTTTCCATAAACAAATATCAGATCATCCCCGAAAACCGGCAAACAGAATTCGGAACTATTAACGAGGCACTGAGACTGACCATCTATTTTGATGGCCAGGAGGTTGACGAATATCAAACCGGTACGGGTGCTCTTTCGCTAACCCGGAAGTTTTCGGATACTTTCAGAATGAAACTTATTGGTTCCGTTTACCGGTCGTTTGAGGACGAGTCGTTCGACATTCAGGGCCAGTATTACATTGACGAACTTGAAAAAGATATTGGCTCCGATGACTTTGGCGATGTAGCATTCAATCGCGGTGTAGGAACCTACATTCAGCATGCCCGGAATAATTTTGATGCCACTATCTATAATATCGATGTAAAGGGGTATCGCGATTTCAAATCATCACAACTGCAGTTTGGCGGACGATTCCAGCACGAAACCATTACCGACCTGCTCAGTGAATGGCAGTATATAGATTCGGCCGAGTACAGTTTGCCTCATCCTCCCGACAATATCGGTGGCATTGGTAATCCCGACCAGGAGATCCTTTTGCAGGAAGTTATAAAAACCGATACATCCATAAGTTCGGTACGCTTTTCGGGTTACCTGCTCGACAGCTGGTTTTTAGGGAAGGAAAATAACCTGATATTAACCGCAGGTGTGCGGGCAAATTACTGGAGCCTGAATGAAGAGCTGGTATTTAGTCCGCGGGTTAGTTTGTCGTACAAACCTCAATGGAAAAATAATATGGCATTTCGCCTTGCGGGAGGATATTACTACCAGCCACCGTTCTATCGCGAGTTAAGAGATTTCGACGGCAAGGTCAATACTTCTGTAAAAGCACAAAAGTCAATTCATCTTATAGGAGGTGTCGATTATACTTTCCTTTCATGGGGACGTGAGTTCCGAATGGTAACTGAAGTTTATTACAAACAACTGGAAAACCTGGTACCCTACAAAATTGATAATTTACGCATCCGTTATTTTGCCAACAATAATTCTGAGGGATATGCGACCGGCATCGACCTCAGGATTAATGGTCAATTTGTTGAAGGGATTGAATCGTGGGCCAGTGTAAGTGTCCTCAAAACCGAAGAGGATATCAGCGGAGACTCATTTTACAATTATTACAATTCCGATGGCGAGCAGATTGTGCCCGGATATACATTAAACAACGTTGCCACCGACAGCCTTTTGATTACTCCAGGTAAAATAGCTCGTCCCACCGACCAGCGTTTTACATTCAGCTTGTTTTTCCAGGACTACCTGCCCAAATTCCCCAGTTATAAAATGAATATGACCCTTGTGTATGGAACCGGGCTGCCCTTTGGACCTCCCGGCAAGGACCGTTACAAGGATAAGCTACGGTTCCCTTCGTACCGTCGTGTGGATATAGGTTTTTTGAAAACACTGATTGATGAGGATAACCCCAAGCAATACCGCATGAAACTTGCCAACCGGATTGAATCGATGTCGATAGGACTGGAAGTGTTCAACCTTTTGCAGGTGAACAACACCGTTTCATACCTCTGGGTAACGGATGTAACCAATCGGCGTTACGCAGTGCCCAATTACCTGAGTGCACGAACCCTCAATCTGAAAATAAACGCCCGATTTTAGGCAGTTTCATTAACCGCGCTTTTACCGGTAACTTTCTTCCGGTTCATGTACTTCAAACACCCGGTTACAATGAGGTATTGAGCCATAAAATAGGTCGATAAAATCAAGGTGCCGGCATAGCTGAATTGAATCACAAACTTATCGGTAGCCAGCAACGAATCAGAAATAATAAACAGTACCGAACCGGTTACAATCATAAAAAAACTCTCCCGGTTTTTGTACAGGTCACGCATGGTAGCGGTAACTCCCATCAGTGTAATGGCCATACAGTAAATGAGTACCGGTAACCAGAGGCTCTCAAAACTGAATCGGTTCAAAATATAAAATTCGGCCGCGTAAACAACAATCATGGTAGCAAATGCCAGCTGACCCCAATGTTGCTTCCAGGGTCTGTTCATAAACATATCCGCCAAAAAAGCGGTGCTGTATCCCAGGTGAACAAAAAGAAAAGCGATGAGTCCTGCCATGAAAAAAGCCTCTGACCGGTGTGCGAACATCAGCAACACATCCCCAATAAAACTAAAAAACAGAGCGAAGAGTATTATATTTCTGAACCACGGCAGTGATCCTGTGGTTGTATATGTTCTGAAAAGAAAAAACAACATCAGCAATAAAACCGGTTTCGTAAAATAATATGCCAGTGAAAGCTCCAGGATTTCAGCTAACATGGCAATGACGGCAATGAGTGCGTAAAAGAAAGTAAATAAGGGGTATGGCAGCTTATTCAACAGGGTTAGTGAATTACAGAAGGTTTTACTTCATTCTTAAATCGCAGAAATAACAACAACGACAGGATGCAATATACCAAAGACGAGGCTAACAACAGGTAAAAACCGGGAACATTGTAAAATATACAAGCCAGCAGAGGGGTAAAAAGAAGGCGAAACGTTTCAGCCTTTTTAGTCCAGGGTTTCAAGTCGAACATAGCGCCGGCAATTGAAATCCCTGTTATTACGTAAGCTGCACCTGCCATGAGCTGTACATAACTGAGCTTGTCCTGCATGAACAAAATAAGTACCGAAAGTATCAGGTAAACCACAAACTGGCCAAATAAGTACCAAATCGCCGTCGAGCCCGGCGCAACATCATATTTTGCGTAGGTTACCGGGTCGATTTCGCGTGGTGGTTTGAATCCACCCAGGCTTTCGGGCATCCAGCCCGGAGCCTTGAAAAAAACCCGCCATTTGTCGCGGAAACCGTTCGCACTGGCAGCCATGTTAAACAATTCGCGCCAGTAATGAATGTTGGCCCAAAACGGGTTCCAGCTTTTAAGCGGATTTGTTATGCCATAGTGTGGTTCATTTTTTTCCTTCTTAAAAGTACCAAACAAACGGTCCCAGATGATAAGAGTTCCGCCATGATTGCGATCGATATAATCAGGATCGGAACCATGGTGCACCCGGTGGTGCGAAGGGGTATTAAATATCCATTCGAGCGGACCCATTTTTCCAATAAGGCGTGTGTGAATCCAAAACTGGTATAGAGTGTTGAACGAACTTACTGTTAAAAACATAACAGGATCAAAACCTATCACAGCCAGCGGCAGGTAAAATACCCACGAAAAGGCACTCTGGAACCACGATTGGCGCAAAGCGACCGACAAATTATATTCCTCACTTTGATGATGTACAATATGTGCCGCCCACAGCGCATTCACTTCGTGGCTCAGGCGGTGGAACCAATAATAAAAAAAGTCGACACCCAAAAAAAGTAAAACCCAGTTTACAAGAGAGTTTTCGACTGTAAATACCCGGTAACCGCTGTATAAAAAAAGATATCCGAAAAAAAGAGCCGTTTTCATAAATATGCCGGTAACCTGCTGGCCTATTCCCAGGCTGATATTCGAAACCGCATCATTCAGCCGGTATATCTCACGCTTCTTTTTTATCGCGTAAAGCAATTCAACTCCAATAAGAATAAAAAATATGGGAATTGATAAGGCAATGTAGTCTACTTTCATGTTTCAGCCGCTATCGGGTTAAGCAAATATAAACAACCTGATCATTTCAAACGGATTTACGAACAGTCTTCATTTACCTGTTACCGGAGTAGTTTCGCCAAAGGCTGGCTATGATTTATCAAAATGAAGCCGGAACCCGCGAGGATCTGGCTATTTTATATCTTTATGATGAACAAAGCTCCTCATTTTGGTTTCACCCGGATATTGCTGGTTATTGGAATTATTTTCGTGACTGAGCATCCGCGGTTAATAGCTCAGGAAAGCCACCGAACCATTGAAGTACCGGCTCAGCTGACTGCTGTATCCGGTGGCGATTATGCGACAATGATTCAGTCGTTTTTTATGGTTCCCCGAAGCTATGCCTGGAAACCGGCTGGATCTTCTTCCGGACCCGGCAAAAAACGTCATTTCAAATTTCAGCAATACTACGAATCGGTTCCCGTGCAGGATGGAATGGTGATCGTGCATGAATCGCCTGAAAAGGGAGCAACCATCACCGGTAAATTTGTTTCCATGGCAGGCACAAAACAAATGCCTGATATTGCCGCGAACAACGAGACGCAACTGCTTGAGCATTTACACAACACGGGATTCAGGTATTCGCAAATTACCGATGCACCTTACCTGAGCTGGATTATAAATGAGAAAACCCAGATTCCCGAACCTGCCCTGGTTACCGGTTACCATCCGGTGGGTAGTCTTGAAAAGTTTACGCTTTACACGGATGTTGCAACGGGAACACAGATTAAACACAAAAATCATACCTGCCATGCCGATAGTACAGGCATTGCGCATACTCGATACCATTCCACACAAACGATATTAACCTCTCATGCGAATGGCATGTATGCCTTATCAGCCTCAGGACCCGGAAAAGGTGTTGAAACGAAAAACCTGAATCACGCAACAGGATACAGCCAGGTAACTGAATTCACCGACATGGATAATCTCTGGGAGCAGCCCCAGTTATTACCAGGTAAAAATGCTACCGATGCCCATTATTGTGCTTTACAATATTATCTTTTTCTTCAAACTACGTTCAACCGGAACAGCCTTGATAATAATGGCTTTAAACTCACCAGCTATCTCAATTACGGCACCGGACTCCGTAACGCCTTCTGGAACGGAACCGCTGTGGTTTATGGCAGCGGAACAACCAGCCAGGGGCCGCTTACAACACTCGATATAGCCGGCCACGAATTCACACATGGGCTTATTCAAAAAACGGCAAATCTGAATTACTCGGGTGAACCCGGAACCATCAATGAGGCCATAGCGGATATGTTTGGCGCGGCACTTGAGTATTATTCAAACCCTTCGAACTTTAACTGGTACATGGGTGAATGTTCAGGACAAGCCATCCGATCTCTTCAGGATCCGGGCCTGTTTCAGCAACCCGATACATACCTTGGAACAAACTGGTACTATGGCACCGGCGATAACGGCGGCGTACATATCAACAGCGGCTTTCTGAACTATTGGTTTTATCTACTTGCTTCGGGAGGTACCGGCGTAAACGATCACGGATGGAACTACCAGGTAACCGGCATTGGAATGGATAAATCAATAGCAATAGTTTATCACACACTTACCTCCTATTGCACGCCGTCAACGGGGTTTTCGGCGTTTATGAATTATACGCTGCAGGCTACCATCGATTTATACGGCAGCTGCTCTGCCGAATATCTGAATGTGATTGCATGCTGGAAGGCAGCCGGTTTGATGGGGGCTGATACCATGCCTCCATCATTAACTCCCGCCAATGACCGGATCCTGTGTGCAGGAGACTCACTGCTGCTTTCGGTAAACGGGCTGCCCGGCAGCACATACCAGTGGTTCCGTAACAACTCTCCCGTTCAGGGTGGCGAAAATGGTTACCTTTCGGTTCATACCGGCGGAATTTATCACGCTGCCGAAAACCGGTGTGGTATAATCATCCGAAGCGACACCATCTCTGTTCAGCAGGTATCCATACCGTTAGTGCTTGCCTCGTCACATGAAGTATGCGAGGGAGAAATGGTTTCCCTTACGGGCATGCCGGCCGGTGGCAGCTGGTCGGTACCAAACCCTTATCAGGGTACAAGTACTTCTTATCAATATACATTCACTGATGTAAACGGATGTTCGGCAACAGCCACAGGGAACATTGTGGTCCATTCACGGGTGGAGTCACAAATCATAAACAGCCGTTTCGAGTATCCGGTAAATGATGAACCCGTGGTTCTGACAGGTAACTTACCCGGACTGTTTTCGGGTTCAGCCGTTCAAAATAACAGGTTCATACCAGCACTGGCTGGTGAAGGGGGGCCACACATGGTTTGGTTTGAAGCAGCAACAGGTTCTGGTTGTACCACTCCCGACAGCATCCGGTTTTATGTACTCCCTCCGTGTAAACGTAGTTTCGGTTCGGTTACCATAGTGGCAGCGCCAACCGGCACGGCGGGCATTTACAAACTTGGTTTAACAGATGCAAAACCACATTTTAAAACCGGCTGGAAGATACCTCCCGGGGTTACAGTGCTGCAAAATGACGGTGATTCGGTTGTGGTAATCATGATCCATGAAAAAAAGGTGGTAATAGAAGCCACGCTGACAAATACCTGCCTGGAAACAGCCTCTGTTTACAGGGAAATTTCAAGCTCCGGCGACTTAAACATCAGGGTTGTACCGAATCCGTCAAAGGGCCGGGTACTTTATCTCCGTGAGGATATGGGGTTGCAGACCGATGTTGTAGTTCATATCTCGGATGCTTCCGGAAAACTGGTAAAAAGTATTTATACCCACATTCCCGAATCATCCATTCACGTGGAAGGTCTGCCGGCAGGCGTTTATACCTTCAATATTTTCGCAAATGAGCGGATAAGCACCCGCAAAGTAGTGCTGGAATAACTGCTGTGAACCTTAATGTACCTCCGAAAAACGCGGATTGGTTACAAAAGTATTATCGGTTAATGTTCGCAGAAACTTTATAATATCTGCTTTTTGCTGTGTGTTCAAATTGATTCCTCCCACCAGGGATGGGTGTAGCGTGGCGGAGTTTTTCACTCCTGAAATATAATGATCCAATACCTTGTCGAGCGTTTTAATACGGCCATCGTGCATATAGGGAAACGACAGCTCCACATTTCGTAAGGATGGCACTTTAAACTTCCCGTCATCGGCGGGGTCGAGTGTAATCAAATACCTGCCCCGGTCGTTGGTGAATACGGAATCGAGTCCGTTGTTGATGAAATCGTTGTTGGTGAAAAGCGGTTCGGTATGACAGGATGCACAGTTTTGCCGGAATAACTGAAGACCGTTCAGCTCCTGGGGAGTGAGTTCACCACCTGCCTCACCGCGTGTATATTTATCGTAACGGCTGTTGGCCGAAACCATAACGGCCATGAACTGGGCCATCGCCCTAAGCATCATTTGTGAGGTTATCGAATCGCTTCCATAAGCCTGCAGGAACAGGTTGCGGTAAGTGGCGCTTGCGCGGAGTTTGTTGATCACATTAGCAAGCGTTTCATCCATTTCAACGGGATTTTGAATTGGATTGATGGGTTGTACTTCAATGTGGTTCACTCCTCCATCCCAGAAGAAATGTGTGCTCCAAGCCAGGTTGAAAATGGTGGGTGAGTTCCGGTTGCCGCTGAGGTCATCAATACCATGGCTAACTTTATGGTCGATATGCGCGAATGCTCCGCCTTGCTGGTGGCAACTGCCGCATGAAATGGAGTTATCGCGCGAGAGAATTGGGTCGTAAAAAAGTTTACGTCCCAGCTCAAATCGCTGGTCGGTGACCTCATTATTGGTAAACTGATAAACCGGAGCAGGAAAACCCGGGGGAATAACAAACCGGATCGGTTCAGGCGGAACCGGATCATCATCCTTATCTTTTTTGCAAGATACTACTGTCATGACAGCCAGTAACAGGCAAGTTATTATAAGGTATTGGTTTTTCATGCGAATTTTTAATACTGCTTCAAAAATACAATTATTTCAGAATCATTCCGGTGACTATTGCCACGACCCTGAACAATTTTTCCTTTGAGTTGTATTATATTAAAAAGCAATACATTAACATAGCCTGGTTAATAAACAAATATATCTGATCTCCGGTTTCGGCCCTGATGGTTATCTTTGCGCCCAGTTTAGCATAACACAACCCAATGAGTCAAAAAGTAAAATTCCGTAAAACGCAGGATAACACCTTCACCAACACCCTTCACCAACGCATTCAGGATTACTTCAGTGAGAACAACATCTCTGAAAAGGGTAACCTGTTAATGGCTGTTAAAGTACTCTTCTTCCTGCTGGGCTTTGCCGGTTCCTATTATCTTATTTTCCTTTCGGGAGCCAGTATATTCTGGTCGGTAATGAGTTGGATTTTACTCGGTTTTTTTACCGCATTCGTTGGATTCAACATCAGTCATGATGCCGTGCATGGTTCCTTGTCACGTTTTGAGTTTATAAACCGCTTGCTTGGTTACACATTCAATCTTGCAGGAACCAATAAGTACATGTGGAAACTCATGCACAATGTGATTCATCACACTTATACCAATATTCCGGGGCATGATGAGGATCTGGAGCCGGTTTCATTAATCAGGTTGTCGACCGAAAATAAGTTGAAGAAGGTACACCGTTACCAGCATTATTACGCATACTTGTTTTACACTATGACCAGTATTTCATGGGTGTTTAAGAAGGATTTTGTGGCATTCTTCCGTAAAAAGCTTGGCAATTATGAAAACAAAAAACATCCCGCCAAGGAATACATCATTCTTTTCACCTCCAAAGCCGCTTATTTTACCATATTCCTGGTTATTCCACTCCTTTTCGCAGGTATTCCCTGGTGGGCAACGCTAATCGGATTTCTGGCTATGCACATGGTGCAGGGTATTACCCTGGCCGTAGTGTTCCAGCTGGCCCATGTGGTGGAAGGTGCCCATTTTCCGATGCCCGACGAAAAGGGCGATGTCATGAACAACTGGACTATACATCAGCTCAACACAACGGCCAATTTCGCTCAAAAAAGCATTCTGGCGTCGTGGTTCTTCGGTGGCCTGAACTTTCAAATTGAACACCATTTGTTTCCACATATTTGTCATATCCACTACCCTTCCATCAGTTCTATCGTGCAGGCAACGGCAGAGGAGTTTGGTATTTCATACAATCAAAATGAAACCATGTGGGAGGCCATCAGGTCGCACACCAAAATGCTTAAATTGCTGGGGCGTAATGAAATGATTCCGGTTCAGGTGGCCTGATTTTTTTTAGTTTTATTTCGCTTTCGCGGATAACTTTTTTTTAATCTGTCATTTTCCTGCATGAATGTGTTTACTATTTTTGGTTCACTTCATGAGGGTTTGTGCATTTTTGCATATGTAATCCCTTAACCTCTTATCAACTAATCTCTCAAATGATGAAATTACACTTTGCAGCTGCTTTGTCACTGTTGTTTATTGCTGGCATGGTTGCAGCCCAGTCGCCAAAAGCCGACAAATGGGATGTTAACAACCCTCCTGGCCCACATTCGCAGATTCGCTTTACAACTACCGAAGGTACCTGGATGAATTTGGATGTGAGCCCTGATGGAAAAGAAATAGTGTTCGACCTTTTGGGTGATATTTTTATAATGCCAGTAGCCGGAGGCGAAGCCCGTCCGTTGCGTGAAGGGCTGGCCTTTGAAGTACAGCCAAGGTTTAGTCCCGATGGTAAAATGATTTCTTTTACGTCGGATGCGGGTGGCGGTGATAATATATGGGTTATGAACCGCGATGGCAGCGAAGCCCGGCAGGTTACTAAAGAAGACTTCAGGCTCCTTAACAACGCGGTATGGTCGCCCGACGGGATGTACCTGGTAGCCAGGAAACACTTTACTTCGGGCAGGTCGCTGGGGGCCGGTGAATTGTGGATGTACCATATTTCAGGTGGTGAAGGGGTTCAACTTACCAAAAGAAAAAACGATCAGCAGGATTTGGGTGAGCCCTGTTATTCGGCCGATGGGAAATATGTTTATTACAGTGAGGATATGTACCCGGGAGGCTTTTTTCAATACAATAAGAACCCAAACACTCAGATTTATGCAATAAAAAGATATGATACCCAAAAGGGGGAATCAGAAAATGTTACCGGTGGGTCTGGCGGAGCCTTCAGGCCGCAACTTTCGCATAATGGTAACTTACTTGCTTTTGGGCGACGGGTGCGTGAACAAACCGTAATGTTTTTACGCGATTTAAAAACCGGCGAAGAGTGGCCCGTATTCGATGGTCTTACGAAGGACCAGCAGGAAGCCTGGGCCATTTTTGGAGTTTATCCGAATTTCAGCTGGATGCCTGATGATTCGGAAATAATATTTTGGGCCGGTGGCCATATAAAAAAGATACATACCAAAACACTTCAGCTTACCAACATCCCCTTTTCCGTTTCGTGCAATCACCGTATTGCCGAAGCTTTGCAGTTCAAACACGAAGCCGCAGCCGATTCATTTACCGCAAAGGCCATACGCCACGCCGTTACATCGCCCGATGGAAAAACACTTGTGTTTAATGCTGCAGGTTATCTGTGGATCAAATCCCTTCCCGACGGAAAGCCGGCACGCCTTACCACTGGCAGCGATTTCGAATTTGAACCCTCCTATTCAGCAGACGGAAACAGGTTGGTTTATGTGACCTGGAGTGATGAAAATTATGGAAAAGTAGTTCAGCTTGAACTCAAACGAAAAGGCAGTAAACCTGTTGCCGTTACCGCCGAAAAGGGAATTTACCGAACTCCCTCCTATTCGCCCGATCAGAACACCATTGTGTATATGAAGGAACAGGGCAACGACCACCAGGGGTTCGCCTTTGCGGTTGATCCTGGAATTTATCTCATCCCCGTAAAGGGAGGAAAGGCTACTTTGCTGGAGGAGCACGGTTACAATCCCCGGTTCAGTAATGATGGAAAACGAATTTATTATATGGATGCCGAGGGAGATAAAAAAGCGCTGAAAAGCATAACAACCGATAAAACGGATAAGCTCGTTCATTTTACCGGTAAAAATGTTACTTCCATAATTCCCAGTCCCGATAACAAATGGGTTGCATTTACCGAGTATTTCAAAATTTATGTGTCGCCCTTTGCGCCTTCGGGTAAACCTGTAGAAATTACATCCGGGATGAAGTCGTTGCCCGTAGCTCAGTTCACCCGCGACGGGGGCCTGAGTCTGCACTGGTCGGCCGATTCAAAAAAGCTTCACTGGACCGAAGGTGATTCCTACTTTACTAACGATATGAATAAACGTTTTTCGTTTTTACCCGGGGCCCCTGACAGTATACCCCCGCCCGATTCAACCGGTTTAAAAATCGGATTACTGTTAAAACACGATGTACCCGACGGAATAGTTGCTTTGACGGGTGCAACCATTATTACCATGAATGATCAGCGTGAAGTGATTCAAAACGGCACTGTGATTATAAATGGAAACCGCATTACCGAAGCAGGCCCTGCCGGTGAAATTACCATTCCTCCAACGGCATTTGTAATGGATGTTAAAGGTAAAACCATTATGCCGGGCATGATTGACGTACATGCACACCTGGGAACATTCAGGCAGGGATTGAGCCCGCAAAAGCAATGGAGTTATTTTGCAAACCTGGCCTATGGAATCACTACCACGCATGACCCCTCCTCCAATTCGGAAATGGTATTTTCACAATCAGAAATGGTGAAAGCGGGGCACATGACCGGGCCAAGAATTTTCTCTACCGGATGGATCCTTTACGGCGCCGAAGGTGATTACCGCACCATCATCAACAAACGTGAGGATGCCTTGTCGGCGATAAAGCGAACAGCGGCCTACGGTGCCTTTTCGGTAAAAAGCTACAACCAGCCCCGGCGCGACCAGCGGCAAATGGTTATTGATGCAGCCAGGGAAACCGGTATCAATGTATATCCCGAAGGAGGATCTTTTTTCTATCATAACCTGTCGATGATTCTCGACGGCCACACCGGCATTGAACACAACCTGCCGGTTGCTCCGTTATTCAATGATGTTATCAGTTTATGGAAGGGAAGTAAAACCGGTATTA
Organism: uncultured Flavobacteriaceae bacterium; assembly: GCA_964587075.1. GTDB lineage: Bacteria > Bacteroidota > Bacteroidia > AKYH767-A > OLB10 > CAZPKJ01. The sequence goes on from CAZPKJ010000028.1 coordinate 12,497, forward strand.
CACCTACTCTTATTGTAGGTTACGGTGGTGTTACCGGAGAGTATTATTTTTATCAGAAGTGGAATGTTTGGGAAAATGAAAAGCTGCTCACATTTACTCCAAGATTTATCATTGACTCCCGTTCGCGGCACCGAACCATGATTCCCGATAAGGAATATGACAACGGGCACATCCTGGTTTCACAATCGCTGAAAAAACTTGCTGATGCCGGTATTAAAGTGAATCTTGGTTCGCACGGTCAGTTGCAGGGACTCGGTGCTCACTGGGAGCTGTGGATGCTTCAGCAAGGTGGTATGACGAACATGCAGGCACTTGAATGTGCCACTATAAACGGGGCTTCATATATCGGCATGGAACGTGATTTAGGTTCTGTTGAAAAAGGGAAGCTGGCCGATTTGCTTGTTCTTGAAAAAAATCCGCTCGACGACATCCGCAACAGCGAAACCATTATTTACACTATAGCCAATGGCAGGGTGTATGATGCACAAAACATGAATCAGGTTGGAAAAGTAACTGTATCCAGAGGTAAGTTTTACTGGGAGTCATCACGCAGCGGAACGGCATTTCCCTGGCATATGGATACGCATGGGGATGAGGATTGATGAAATGTTAAATGTTAAATGCTGAATATTAAATGCGAAATGTTAAATCTTAAATTGAAAGTGCCGGATTTTTGATTTTAGTCAGGCGGATAATTTTATTCCGTAAACAATGCCTTAAGTTCGGTGGCTTCGGCAGGTTTCATTTTACCGGCTAAAATAAGACTGAGTTGCCGGCGGCGAAGGGCACCATCGTAACGGCTTTTCTCTTCTTCCGATTCAGGTACCAGTTGCGGAACATTAATGGTGTTACCTACCTGGTCGACGGCCACAAAAGTGTAGATGGCTTCGTTACATTTACGTTTTTCGCGGGTAACATTATTTTCAACCCAAACATCAATAAACACTTCCATCGACGAACTGAATGCCCTTGAAACTTTCGCCTGCAAGGTTACAATTTCCCCAAGCCTGATCGGCTGATTAAAAGCCACGTTATTTACCGAAGCGGTAACTACCACCCTGGCACAGTGCCTGTGAGCCGCTATGGCAGCGCAAATGTCCATCCAGTGCAACAGTTTTCCTCCCATCAGGTTTCCAAGCGTATTGGTATCGTTGGGAAGTACAATTTCGGTATTGATACAAACCGATTCGGAGGGTGTTTTGGCTTTCATGGCGCAAAGATACTTTTTCGGTTGCAGTTGCAAGTCATGAAGGAATCACCGGATAAAGATATTACTCAAATAATTTAGTAATTTTCAGCTCTTAAATATATCTGTCATGAGAATACTAACCACCTGTTTGCTATTGATTTTAAGTATTTTAACTTTCAACTCATCCGAATCAAAGGCTGGTCCGGGCGACACCACTTCCATCCGGGTGCACGATGCCGTGCATATGTCGTGGTGGGGCCAATACAATGTTTGGGGCGTTTTCCCCCCGGCAGGCACCAGTTACAGGCGTATTAATCTCGATTTTACGTTCGGATGTCCGCCCACAGGTTGTTCCGACTGGGATTATACGGTGCAGGTGGAGGCTTTGCATAAAACGGGGACATTCGATTCAACCATGGTTCTGGCGCCTTACTACACTGTTAGCGGAAATTCACCCGATACCATTTACACCAATCTCAATCCGGTATATGTTACATTTTATGACTCTACCGCCGGATCTATGGATTCATTGGTTGCAGCCCAATACTGGGTGATGATTCACAACGACCCTGTTAATCCGCTTCTGATAACGGATAGTTTACTGGTATATCCCGGAAATTTCTACAATTATGTTTATGGCCCGGGTGGAACCGTTACCGATTCGGTGCTGGTAGGCAGTGCCAACACGCTGATAAATTCTTTTACGATCACTTACAACGTTTTTGAAATTATTGAACGGATCGAATTAGCCAGGGTCATAACACCATACGGCGGCTATTACGGTTTAAACTGGACCAATACCGTTCATTTTGATATTACCGACCTTGCTCCTATTTTACAGGACAGTGTTGAGATCAGAGCCTTTTACGGGGGATGGTCGGATGGTTTTTCGCTTACGCTCGATTTTCATTTCATTGAAGGAACCCCACCCCGTACCCCTGCGCGGATTCGGAATATATACAGCAGCGGACCCGGGGGATTTCCTTATGGCAATGCCAACAACCCGATTGAGAATTATCTGGTGCCTAAAACCTTTCCGGTTGACGCCGGCGAAACAAATGCCATGTTACGGATCATTCCAACAGGTCATGGTGCAGGAACGCAAAACTGTGCTGAATTTTGCCTGAAAAATTACCGTGTAAAAGTTGACGGGGTTCAGGCCTTTCAGCAACAAATATGGCGGAGCGACTGTGGGTTGAATCACTTGATGCATCAGGCAGGCACCTGGCTGTACGACCGGGCCAACTGGTGTCCGGGTGAAAAAGGAACGGTCAGGGAGCATGATATATCGGGATTGATAACACCCGGCAATGCCGTTACACTCGACATGGACCTGGATGCATACACGAATTCGGTGACTTCTCAAAATCCGAATTACATTATGGCCGCTCAGTTAATAACGTATGGGAATCCCAATTTTTCAAATGATATTTCCATGGAAGAAATTCTGGCTCCGAATAACGATTTTTATTACAATCGTTACAACCCTATCTGCAACAATCCGATCGTAGTTATTAAAAACACGGGGGCCAATCCGGTCACCAGTGCCACCATTACGTACGGTATCCGGGGGGCAACACCTTCGGTGTATAACTGGAGCGGGAACCTGGCCTTCAATCAAACTGTGCAGGTTCAGCTTGGCGCGATTGACTGGACCTCACTCACCAATACGCCTGACGAATTTTACGCCTATGTTTCTTCGCCAAACGGACTCGTTGATGACTATGCTTATAATGATACCATGCACACCTACTTAAATTTTCCGGCGCAGCTCCCCTACTCTTTTGTGATCCTGTTTCAATCGAATCTGGCATATTATGAAACCACTTATAACATCAAGGATGACCAGGGAAATGTAGTATTCAACAACGGCCTGTTGTCGGCCAGTACTATTTTCAGGGACACAGTTGCGTTGGCACCCGGTTGTTACACTTTCACCATCAATGATTCAGGTAAGGACGGACTTTCGTTTTTTGCCAACAACGATGGTGTGGGATTTATCCGGTTTGTTAATGCATTCGGTCCCGGTGTACTGAAATTTTTTGAAGCTGATTTCGGAACACGGCTCTCCTACCAGTTTACAGTTGATTATCTGCTAACCACTCCCCAGGTTGAATCGAAAGGTGTTATGAACCTGTACCCGAATCCTGCGTCGCGGTTGTTAACGGTCGATCTGGCATTTCCATCCGCGCAAAGCGGAGTTATTCATATACGCGATGCCGTTGGTAAGCTCGTACATTCCGAAGATTTTCATCAGCAGGATAATCCCAGGTTGCAACATGATTTGAAAGGGTTACCCTCGGGAATTTATCATGTAACAGCAACTACACCCGAATTTCAACTCACCAGGCGGCTGGTTGTTCAGCCTATGGAGTAAACGGGGATTATATCGCCCGGCTGGTAGTTTGCCGGAGTGAGTAAGTTCCGGTTCGAGTTTGGATTAATTTCCGTTGTCGGTTATGATTTTACTTCTTGATAACTTCGATTCATTTACGTACAATCTTTTGCATTATATTGAACAGCTCACTGATGAGGAAGTGGTTGTTAAGCGGAATGATGCCTTGCATGTTGCAGATGCGAGTGAGTTTAGTTCTATAATACTTTCACCCGGACCGGGCCTTCCTTCTCAGGCCGGGATCATGATGGAGCTGATTAAAACATATTGTTATGCCAGGCCCATATTGGGTGTATGTTTAGGTCATCAGGCTTTGTGCGAAGTGTTTGGAGCCCGTTTGTTAAATCTCAACCAGGTTATGCATGGTGTTTCACGACAGGTGAATATTGTCAGACAGGATGACCGGTTATTCACCGGATTACCGGCAACCATTCAAACCGGCCATTATCACAGCTGGGTTGTAGACCCCCAAAACTTACCGGAGGAGATAGTTGTAACAGCACACGGCGACCAGTCATCGATAATGGCATTTTCACATAAATCATTACCCGCATCAGGGATACAATTCCATCCTGAATCGGTGATGACACCGGAAGGAATGAACATCCTGAAAAACTGGCTTCGTTTTTGCTGTAATTATCATGCAGATGATAAAAAAGCCGGGAGTTGACTGGTGCCTGTCCGACATATTGATGGTATTCAGGCCATCTGAGAAATGACTAACTTTGATTCATACCAAGTTTTATGGCACATTTCAAATTATTTGTGATTTTACTTATTTTAAGTGCATCGAAAATGACTACAGCTCAAAAACCTGAAATCATTAAATTTCCTGCATTGGAAAAGATGATGCGTGCCGACAATGATACTACCTATGTAATTAATTTCTGGGCCACCTGGTGCAAGCCATGTATTAAAGAACTCCCTTACTTCGAGCAACTGAACTCCAACTACCGGGATAAAAAGGTTAAAGTAATATTGATAGGTCTCGATTTTAAGCGCAACTATGAAAATACTTTTATTCCGTTTTTAAAAAAGAATCGGGTGAAGTCGGATGTATATCTGTTGGATGAAACCGATTATAATTCCTGGATTGACAAGGTTGATCCTTCGTGGAGCGGTGCTATTCCCGGCACCCTTGTTTTCAATAAATATAAAAATTACCGGAAGTTTTTTGAGAAAGAATTCACTTACCCCGAACTGGAATCTATTGTAAAACCAATTATAAACTGATAATTATGAAAAAATTAATGAAGCCATTCATTGCCGGCACGGGCGCAACGGCAGTACTATTAATGATGTTATCGGCAATGCCGGTTTCACCGGGATACAAGGTTGGTGATATCGCAGGTGATTTTAACCTAAAGAATGTTAATGGTAAACAAATTTCCTTATCGGGATTAACCGATAACAAGGGAGCCATTGTTATTTTCACCTGCAATCATTGCCCGTTCAGTGTGGCCTATGAAGATCGCATTATAGCGCTGCACAATAAATATGCTTCAAAGGGATATCCGGTCATTGCCATAAACCCCAACAGTGAAAAGAAGGTTCCTGAGGATTCATTCCGGAACATGATTAAAAGGGCGAAGGAGAAAAAGTTTAATTTCCCATACCTGCATGACGAAACACAGGAAGTAGCCCGCACATATGGTGCCGCACGTACACCTCATGTGTTTATTCTTTCGAAAGACGGAAGTAAATATACGGTTGAATATATTGGAGCCATCGACAACAATACTGATGATGCCAAGTCGGCAACCGAACGTTATGTTGAAATGGCCGTTGATGAAATACTTGCCGGAAAAAAAGTAACAAAAAACATGACAAAAGCCATAGGCTGTACAATCAAGTGGAACAGCTGATAAATAGTCGTTACTTTTCTACTTTGATAGAATGCCCCATTTTGTCGCGCTTGGTTTCAAGGTAGAGCCTGTTGTGAATGTTGGAAGAAATTTCTATAGGTACATTTTCAACAATTTCAAGTCCGTATCCAATCAACCCCGCCCTTTTGGTGGGGTTGTTTGTCATTAGCCGCATTTTGGTCACACCCAGGTCACGTAATATTTGCGCACCTACTCCATAATCACGTTCATCCATCGAAAATCCGAGCTCAATATTGGCTTCCACGGTATCGCGGCCCAACTCCTGGAGCTTGTAGGCTTTCAGCTTATTAAAAAGGCCAATGCCCCTTCCTTCCTGATTCATATACACGATCACCCCTTTACCGGTCTCTTCAATCATTTCCATTGACCGTTGTAACTGTGGTCCGCAATCGCAGCGGCATGAACCGAATATGTCACCGGTCATGCAGGATGAATGCACCCTTACCAGTACCGGTTCATGCTTTGACCATGATCCTTTCACCAATGCAAGGTGTGCCTGACCGTTAGTAAGTTGTTTATAGGCATGCAGGTCGAAATCGCCAAAAGATGTTGGAAGTTGCACGGTAACTTCTTTTTCGATGAGGCTCTCGGTTTTCAGTCTGTATGAGATCAAATCTTCAATAGAAATAATTTTCAGGTTATGTTTTACGGCTATTTTTTTTAAATCGGGTAACCGTGCCATGGAACCATCTTCATTCATAATTTCAACCAAAACGCCGGATGGTTCCAGGCCTGCCATACGAGCCAGGTCAACAGCAGCTTCGGTGTGTCCTGCCCTGCGAAGCACACCACCGTTCATCGATTTAAGCGGGAATATGTGTCCGGGCCTGCCCAGGTCATCGGGCCGGGTTGCAGGGTCGATAAGTGCTTTGATGGTTTTTGAGCGGTCGCTTGCTGAAATACCGGTAGTACAACCATGACCCAACAGGTCGACCGAAATGGTAAATGGTGTTTCATTGGAAGAGGTATTTCTGCTTACCATCATTTCCAAATTCAATTCCTCGCAACGATCTTTGGTAAGGCTCACACAAATGAGGCCCCGGCCATGCGTAGCCATGAAGTTCACTACTTCGGGGGTGGCATGGTGCGACGCAATAATGAAATCACCTTCGTTTTCGCGGTCCTCATCATCAACCACAATAACAACTTTTCCTTCACGAATGTCGTTCAGCGCATCTTCAATCCTGTCCAACGTACTCATATACCTGTTTTTTACCTGTTTTGAGCCTACAAAATTACTCACAATTTAGCCATTAATCAGTCAGAATAACACCCGATGTAACCTAAAAGTTGTTTCTGGCGCCAAATCTTATCCAAACTGCCCCCATCCTTACACGATATTGGATCCTGCTTTTTTACCATACAATATGTTTAGCTACTGATAATCAACAGGTAACCAATTAATTTGGAACTCTTTTTAATCAACCAGACACATATTCTTACATAAGTAAATCCAAAGGACTAAACGATGCACCTAACCGGGCCGGCGACGTTATAATTGTATCAAATTCAATGAACAGAATTTATCCTGCAAACGTGCAGTCATAATAAAGATAAGGTTTTTGGTTAGTTAGGTTGATGTCAGATAAAGGGTAGCCCCGTAAGGCTACCCGGAATCTGAACCTCCGGCGCCAGGAATACAAAGTCAGGTTTTGGTTAGTAAGGTTGATTGAATACCCGATGTAGTTAACCCCGTAAGGTTTCCGTTCTATCAGGCTATTCTAAAAAAAGAAACCGTGATCCCGTAAGGTCACGGTTTTCTGTTTTTATATCTATGATAAATGCTTTACAGATAAGATTTGATATAGCAGCTAATCGCTAAAAGTATCACACAGAATTTTCCTCGAATGATCCATGGAATATACGCCGGTCACAAAACGGTACCCCTCCTGCGCGAGCTGGCTTGCGAACCGTTCATCTCCGGCAAGCAATATGATTTTATCGGCCAGTTCAGTGGCGTTTTCACCAGTGAGTATATGTTTTCCAGAGATGGCTCCGAGAGGTTCAAAACTTAATGGTGTGGTAATGCAGGGTAACTTCATTGCCATGGCTTCAAGCAGCTTGTTCTGGAGTCCTGTTCCGATGCGCATTGGAGCGATAAATATTTTTGAATCAGAATAACACTTCCTGATATCTTCAACCCAACCGGTTACGGATACTGAATCATTATTTAGTTTGCGAATACGCTGATCGGGATTGGCACCAGCCAGTAATACTTTCATCTGTGGATATTTCTTCCAAACCGATGGCATCACATCCCTCACCAAAAACAATGCAGCATCAACATTAGGAGGATAATTCATGTTGCCAACAAAAAGGATGTCGTATTTTTTAGTGGTAGCCATTGGCTGGAAGAACCCGGTATCAATACCATTGGGAAGAACCTTCATGTGAGTTTTCTCTTCAACAGGCATGGCCAGCCGGTCCTGCTCCGAAATGATGAGGTGTTTTTGAAACCATTTGAACGACTGCGATTCAAATCGCTGTACGAGCCTTAACTCACGGGCAAAAACCGGTCTGAATATTAAACGAGCCTGTTGCATTCGCTGTTTGGTTCCTTTTGAGAAAGCGTCCTGATAGTCGATTACACATGGTATATCGTGATGGCTTTTCGCGTATAGCGCAGTACGTATCAGCTGACAGTATATGGCACCCGGGTTCAGTTTTTCAATTATTTGATTTATTTTATGATGGTGCGATTTTGAATAGAAATAACCAACCTGTAAGGGAAGCTTCCTGAATAACGACATCAACAGGTTTCTGGCAACTGAATAAAAATTTAATCTTAACACATGCACGGTTTGGCAGTACTTTTTAACCTCCGAATAATGAACTTCGGAAACAGGAATATCGCTCAGGGCAATTAAATGAACCTTATATCCGCAATGGTACAGATTTTTAATGTGCTGGTATGCACGAAGCTTATCCCCTTTTTCGAGAGGGTATGGAAACCTTGAAACTATAAATGCAATGCTTTTCAAATTAATTATTCCTGCCTGTGTGACTCATTAAATTTGTCGGAGAAAATCAGTAACCTGCTGTCCGATTACATTATTGTTATAAACTTCAAGTGCAAGCTTATGTGCCGAGGCGCCGATTTTGTTACAAAAATCGGAATCGTTACAACACTGTACAATCGCTTGTGCAAATGCATGGGCATCATCGGCAATAATAATATTATCGCCGGGAGTATATTTAATTCCTTCCGCTCCGACGGATGTTGAAATGATAGTTTTTCCCATGGCCATACCTTCAATAATTTTAACCCGCATTCCTCCTCCCGAAAGCAGAGGTACCATCATGATCTGTTTCCCGGCGGCAAAGGCCCCGGCATCATCTACCCGTCCGGATATCTGAAGGTTGTCCTGTTTCAGTTTATAAAACTCAACAGGCATTTCCTTCCCGGCAAGGTAAACTGTTCCATTAAAATCCGTTTGACTAAGTATGGGCCAAACATGTTGAAGAAACCATGATACCCCCTCAATATTTGGCAACCAGTCCATCGATCCCAGGTGAAAAACTCCGGGCGAAGGCGAAGGTTTTGTTACCTGGTATTCATCAACACCTATTCCAACGGGTGCAACCAGCACATTGGCACCGGGATTCATGGAAATCACCAGGTTTTTATCTTCTTCCGTTAAGGTGATGATACCATCGAGTTTGTTCATGGTTTCCGACTCATACTTTTTTAGCCGGGATGTAAGAAGTGTGAGATACCATTTTTTAAGAATATTCCTTTCGGAGGATGCCAGGCGATTCCATATCAGGAATTCAACATTATGCGCCCTGAGAGTGATCCGTGCTTTCGATTTTTTACGGATGGTATCAATGTAAGGTGTTACAAAAAGACTTTCCAGTAAAATGACATCGTATGAATCTTTACTCAAAAGAGATTCCAGCTCCATTTCGAAGAGCTTATCGCGGAAGCGCGCAATGTTATATGATGAACCGGTAAATAAATTTAACAGAGCAGGTAAGAAACGAACGGTTGCGTCAAGATACACCAACTCAGGCTTAAATGTGTCGATGAATGACTGGGGTAAAGATGCCGGGTCAACAAAATGTTTACTGGTATTGAATGCTAGTATTTTTACCTGGCATCCCGCTTTGTGCAATGCCATCGA
>CAZPKJ010000029.1:0-14043 GCA_964587075.1 uncultured Flavobacteriaceae bacterium
CCCGGTCGAGCTGTGTATTTACAGGGGGATTGAACTTCGTGACTTTCAGCTCGATAGTTTTTTTTCCGGGAAAAGTCTGGGCAAGTTCCTTTAAAATCCGCCCGGCTACATGCTCGATGAGCTTCGAAGGAATTGCCATTTGTTCCCGAACTACCTTATTTACAACCACATAATCGATTGTCTTGGTTAAATCGTCCTGAATAATCGCCGATTCAAGATCCATCTCGAAATGCACATCTACCCTGTAATGGCCACCTATCACCCTTTCTTCCGGCAAACAGCCATGATAAGCATAACAGTCGATTCCCTCTACTGAAATTCTTGATTGCATATTTTTGTTGCTTTATATAGCTTATCCGGAACGAATGAGTTTTATCTGGCTTCTGACTTACCCTTTGTTTTTTCCTGACCAGGTGTCTTTTAATGTTACCGTCCGATTAAACACCAGTTTACCGGGACCCGATAGTTTATCCATGGTAAAATAACCTTTGCGTAAAAACTGAAAATGGTTTCCCTGTTGAGCCTGCTTTATGACTGGTTCAGCCATGGCATCCGGAATAACAGTTAGGCTTTCAGGATTGATGCTTTCCTTAAAATCGCCCTCCTCTGCCAACGGATCTTCAACACGAAACAACCGGTCGTATAACCGCACTTCAACCGGCACGGCATTATTTTTCTCAACCCAGTGTAAAGTACCTTTTACGTTTATCCCACTGGTATCGGACCCACTCTTGCTCTCCGGAACATACGTGCAATGGATTTCGGTAATTTTTCCCGAAGCGTTTTTAATGAAACTTACACATTTTATTATGTACGCATGCTTTAATCGTACCATCAGGCCCGGTGCAAGCCTGAAATATTTTTTCTCGGCAGTTTCCCTGAAATCTTCTCTTTCAATCCACAGTTCCTTACCAAAAGGTATTTCACGGTATCCGCCCTTATCTTCAGCTTCAGGATTATTCTCACCAGTGAGCATTTCCAATTTATCATCCGGATAATTGTCAATTATAAGTTTAACCGGATCAAGTACCACCATCACTCTTGAAGCTGTTTTATTCAAATCTTCACGGATACAAAACTCCAGCAACCCGACATCAATAATATTTTCTCTTCGCGCTACGCCCACTTTATCGGCAAACATGCGTATGCTGGCAGGTGTATATCCTCTTCGTCGCAAACCGCTGATAGTTGGCATGCGCGGGTCATCCCAGCCATCGACAATCTTCTCGTTTACCAGTTGCAGTAATTTGCGTTTGCTCATTACCGTATAATTTAAATTGAGCCGCGCAAACTCATACTGCCTGCTCGGGAAAATTTCAAGGTTAGCAATGAACCATTCATAAAGTGGCCGGTGCACTTCGAATTCAAGGGTACAAATGCTATGTGTTATTTGTTCTATGGAATCACTTTGTCCGTGCGCGAAATCGTACATAGGATAAATGCACCATTTATCTCCTGTCCGGTGATGGTGAGCAAATTTAATCCTGTACATTAACGGGTCGCGCATATGCATGTTTGGAGATGCCATATCAATTTTTGCACGCAACACTTTTTCGCCTTCCCTGAATTTACCTTCACGCATAGCGGTAAACAGGTTCAGGTTTTCATCTACGGTCCTTGACCGGAACGGACTGTTGGTGCCGGGCTGAGTAGGTGTACCTTTCATGGACGCTATTTCAGCAGATGTACTGTCGTCGACATAGGCAAGCCCCTTTTTGATGAGAATAAGAGCAAACTCAAACAGTTTATCAAAGTAGTCGGATGTATATAATTCCTTGTACCAGGTAAATCCAAGCCATTTAATATCGGCCTTGATACTCTCAACATATTCGGTTTCTTCAGTAACCGGGTTGGTGTCGTCGAAACGGAGATTTGTTTTTCCGCCAAATTTTTCGGCAAGTCCAAAATTCAGGCAAATGGATTTAGCATGACCAATATGCAGATAGCCGTTGGGTTCGGGAGGAAACCGGGTTAATACCCTCCCGTCGTGTTTACCGGATGCTATATCCTCACTAATAATCTCTTCAAGAAAATTCAGACTTTTTTCCATATTGCCGGGGCATCAGTTTCGCTGCACAAAAGTACTTAATGAATTGCTATCCCGCAAAGGCAACCCGGCTGAACAAGGACTCATTTGTTACTATTTTCCTGTTCCCTGAAATACTTCCTGAACAGAAAACTCCGGCGCATGGCTTTTAAGTTCTCATTAAGCAATATGGTGCTGGTTTCCAGATTCCCAAACCCGGTTTTAACATTATTGGCCAATGCGGTGTCGTGAGTAAGTGTGTAAATGAGACCGTCGGGATTATTCACTGACCCGGTGAACCGGTTTAATTCAGAAATGGCGATATTCAAACTATCACTTAACTGCTTTAAGTTGGAAAGTGTTTGCTTAAACTCTAACGCTTTTGAAGTATCGTTCAAAAGCACCCCCGCAATTCCGTCGCCCCGGTTAATACCCTCTATAACCTGGTTCAGCTGCAAAGTAATTGTATTTGCGTTATAGGCCGCATCACGGATTGACTGAAACGCATACCTGATATTCTCGGGTGATACGGAATCTTCCAGCAACTTAAGTATTCCTTTGTTTTTATTGATATTGGAAGTGAATTTTTTCAGGTCGGCTGTAATTGCGGCCAGGTTATCATTGGTTGTACTGAGCGTTCGTACCATCTCGGCATTTTCAATTGGCCGTAATGATTTTATTTCATCCCCATCGGTAACAATGGGAGACTCTGCGGTGCCGGGGTTAATATTTACAAGTTTGTTTCCCATCAGTCCATCGGTACCTACAATAGCGACTGAATTTTTCCTTATAAACTTACTGTGATCCACTTCTATAATCATATACACCGATACACTGGAATCGTTTTCAAGAACCACCTTATCCACGGTTCCGATATCTATTCCGGCATATCTTACATTGTTGCCTGGTTTTAAGCCGTCGACACCATAAAAATGGGCATGAATAGTAATTGATTTGCTGAAGATGTTTCGATTGCTTCCAATAAGATACAAAGCAATTACCAGTGCAACGGTTCCAATACTGATAAAAATTCCAAGTTTAATATTGTTAGTGATGGTATTTTTCATAACATGCTTTCAAAAAATTGTTTTACATTCGGATCTTCGAGCTGCAGCAATTCATCAAATGTGCCTTCGGCATAATTTTTTCCGTCGAACAAAATGACAAGTTTGTTGGCTGTGGTTTTAGCAACCTGTATATCGTGGCTGATAATTATGGAGGAGGTATTATATTTTTGCTGCAATTCCATTATCAAATGTACGATTTCCTTACCGGTTACCGGATCGAGGCCCGTTGTTGGTTCATCGTATAATACAACTTCCGGCTTTAGTATTAACGTACGCGCCAAACCAATACGTTTGCGCATACCTCCCGACAAGTCGGCCGGCATCATATCCACAGCGTTCAGCAATCCGACATTTTCGAGGGCTTCACATACAACATCATCCACCTCTTTTTTTGTCAAATGAATCCAGTGCCGGCGCATGGGGAACTCAAGATTTTCACGAACCGTCATCGAATCATACAATGCGCTGTGCTGAAAAAGAAACCCGATTTTAACCCGTATCCGGTCAAGTTCCGCCTGGCTTAAAGCCAATACATCATTACCCAATACCGAAATGCTTCCCGAATCGGGTTCGAGCAGCCTGACAATACATTTTATAAGCACCGATTTTCCACTTCCCGATTTTCCCAGTACAACAACATTCTCACCGCGTTTCACATCCAGGTTGAACCCCGACAAAACTACTTTATCGCCAAAGGCTTTACATAAATCTACAATCCGGATTACCGAATCATTCAAGCTGGTTATAACGCCGGAATCCATAAATTAATTATATCCCAATATTTCGGTTATCTGTACAGCAATAAGATCTAAAACAAAAATGAGCAATGATGCAACAACCACCGATGAATTCGCAGAGTTGCCCACTCCTTCGGTACCTTTTTTTGAATGATACCCTTTATAACATCCCACAATACCTATGGCAAATCCAAAGAAGTAGGACTTAAACAATGCGGGCATAACGTCGGTATAATGCAACGACTCAAATACCTGCTTTGTATATAATTTAAAGCTCAGTACATCCTTGAGGTTAATGCCGATATAGGAAGAATACAAGGCTAGCATATCGGCAAAAATTACCAGCAGGGGAAGCATCAGAGTAGTGGCCATAACCCTGGTTACCACCAGGTATTTGAACGGGTTTGTTCCCGAAACTTCCATAGCATCAATTTGCTCGGTCACTTTCATGGAACCCAGCTCTGCGCCAATGCTCGAACCTATTTTACCTGCGCAAATCAGCGCGGTTATAACAGGCCCGATTTCTCTTACAACAGATAAAGCTACCATGGAGGGAAGCCACGACTCAGCACCAAATTCTTCCAGTGTAGGGCGTGACTGGACTGTTAAAACTATTCCCATAATGGCTGCAGTTATACCTACAAGCGGGAGCGATTTGTATCCAATCACAAAACATTGCCTCCACATTTCCTGCCATTCAAATCGCGGCCTTAACCCTTCCCTGAAGAACCGGATTGTAAATGAACCTAACCCTCCAACCTCATCAAAAAAAGAATTCCATTTTCTTGCCATAAACACGCTAACTTCAACAAATATAGCACAAAAAATACGGAGTATCCGGTCAATTTTTCGTTTGTATGCCAAACCGGTGACTGGTGTTAAATTAAAACACTACCTGTCGGTCCGAATTTTAATTGAGGATTGGCTCATATCAAAACATACGCTGTATATAACTCACATACCCCGTTCGCATTCCGGTAACATCTCCCGAAAGGGGTACTAATGCAAATAAATTAACCCCATATTTGATTTCGGGGCCTGTAACGGAGGAATAAATATGCTTAAATTTACCGCTTTAAATCATGACTTATGAGATTATCAATTATCTTTTTAGCTGCCACAACATGGTTGCTGGCATCTTGTTCGGGGGAACAACATAAAGAGGCTGCGGTTGAGGCCGATTTTCTGGCATCCAATATCGATTCCACAATCAGGCCGGGGGATGACTTCTTTCTGTTTGCCAACAACGGGTGGTTTAAAAAAAATCCGATACCCGACAGCGAGCAGGGAAATGGATTATGGCAGCTTATCCGCGATACTATAAACTCGCAGCTTAAGCAGATTTGTGAAGATGCCGCTTCGGTTGAATACGATAAAAAAGGAAGTAACAAACAAAAAATAGGTGATATGTTTTACTCCGGCATGGATAGTGCCGGGATTAACCGATCTGGAATAAAGGGGTTACAAAATGAGCTTTCTCTGATAGACAGTATTTCGGATGCTTCGACTTTGGCAAAGGCTGTTGCCAGGATTCATCTTACTTCCGGAGCTCCGTTGTTCAATATTTATGTTGGCCAGGACGATAAGAATAGTGAGAAATACGCCATTTTTATTTACCAGGGCGGTTTGAGTTTACCTGAACGAAGTTTTTATTTTGATACGGATGCACGGGCTGTGGATATCCGCACAAAATTTACCGGACATCTTGCAAACATGTTCCGGCGAATTGGATATAGTGCCAATGAAGCTCAGGCCGCCGCAACACGTATGTTTGACATGGAAACTTCACTGGCCAGGGCTTCCCGAAAACTTGAGGACACCAGAGATCCTCATAAAAATTATAATAAAGTATCATATACCGAACTTAAATTAAATGCCAAAGGATTCGACTGGGATGTGTTTATGAATGAAATTGGCATTAATAATCCTGATACGGTAATTGTCGGACAACCTGAAGTATTAAATAATATTTATGTTCAACTGAAGCAGCGTAACAGAGACGAAATAAAAAACTATCTTAAATACCACCTGGTAAGAGGACTGGCGGCTTACCTCGATGACACTACCCATAATGAATATTTCAGTTTTTACAGAACCAACTTGCGTGGGATAAAGGAACAAAAACCGCGGTGGAAAAGAGTAACCGATCAAACAAATTCATCGCTGGGCGAGTTAATTGGCCAGGTTTATGTAGATGAATATCTGCCGAAAGGCACAAAAGAAAAACTGACTGAAATCGGCAATAACATAAAGGATGTTTATGCTGAACGTATTCAGCAGCTTGACTGGATGAGTGAACAAACAAAGGCACGGGCACTTAATAAACTTTCCACCGTTGTTATGAAAGTTGGGTATCCTGACAAATGGAAAGATATGAGCAATCTTGAAATAAGCCGGACTTCATATGTGCGTAATGTTATGAATGCGAATGAATGGGAAGTTCGTTACAATACAGCACGGTATGGCAAACCTGTAAATCGGGATGAATGGGAAATGTATCCGCAAACCTACAATGCCTATTACAATCCGTCGAACAACGAAATTGTGGTTCCAGGTGCAAATATCATTGTTCCGGGATATGAGCGTAAACTGGCCGACGATGCAATTTTATATGCAATCATAGGAGGCTCAACATTCGGCCATGAGATTACACATGGTTTTGATGACCAGGGAAGCAAATATGATGAAAAGGGCAACCTGAACAGTTGGTGGACCAGTGAAGACAGTATCCGTTTTCATAACAAAACCCGCCTGATTGTAGAACAGTTTAACAACTACCGGGTAGTTGACAGTTTGTTTATAAATGGTGAATTTACCCAGGGAGAAAATATTGCTGACCTAGGCGGAATCATGATGGGATATGAAGCATTTAAAAAAACGAATCAGTATAAGAACAATGAAATTATAGCCGGATTAAATCCTGATGAAAGATTTTTTCTGGGATACGCACTGGCCTGGATGATCAATGACCGTCCCGAAGCGCTTGCTTCACAAGTAAAAAGCGATGTTCATGCGCCGGCTAAATTCCGGGTAATAGGCCCCCTGTCGAACATGCCTGAATTTTATACTACCTTTGGAATAAAAGAGGGCGATTTTATGTGGCGCCACGACTCTCTGAGAGTAAAAATATGGTAATTAAATACGCTTAATTAAATCTTGTAATATGAAAAAAACATTTTCAATGATCGCGGTCCTGGCATCGTTCTTCTTTCTTGCAAGAGGCATTAATCCGGCCTCTGAGATTGTATTCGGCCAGGAAGATACTTTGCTGAACCCGAATGGGATGAGTGAACTGGCAATTTTAATGCGCGATATGCAAAAATATACCAATGATGCAAAGGCGGCCATTAAAGCCGGAAAACCCCCGCTGGCATATCCGGTAAGTTTTGATAAAATATATACAGCGAAAATTTCGGACGGCATGCACAAGAGTGATTTTTATAAATCATTTGCCGATTTGTATATTATGTCGGTAAAAAACTACAATAACTCAAAACCCGAACAGCTTATTGAGACATATAATAATATGGTATCGGCTTGCCTGGCCTGCCATTCGCAACATTGTCCGGGTCCTGTCCCTGTAATAAAAAAGATGACCTGGAGCGTTCAGTAAAAGTTAACGTTTAAGTAAAACAGCTAAAGGATAAAATATAGCAGGATTAAAATCAGTAACAATATCGCAACCAGTTTTATCCCCACACTTCCCTGCGGAAATTCATAACTGCATATCGGACAAACCCGACTTTTGCCTTCAATCATCATGGCGCATGAAGGACATTCTTTCTTTTTCATAACTGTAACTTTGCAATACAATCTGTTGGCTCATGGTAACACCCGGCTATGTACATTCTTTCATTTCAGGACTCGAGGGAACCGAAGAGCACCCGTATATGGATAGGGTATCCTTCCGCATCTCCAATAGGATTTTTGTAACTATCAATCGTGAAATGAACCGCATATGTATAAAACTCAGTCCGGTCGATCAGGATGTATTTTGTTTATTTGATAAAGATACCATTTATGCCGTTCCGAATGGATGGGGCAAGCATGGGTGGACCTTGATAAATTTAAAAAAAGTGAAAAAAACAATGTTAAAAGATGCCGTTAAATGGGCCTGTTTTCATGTTAAAAACAACAAGCCTGTCAAACGGACAAAACAGAATTAATTCTTTTATACACTCGTTACAGGTTCACCGTTCCCAATTGAGTTATGCTGCCGTTATTTACAGTTACATTATTTATAACAACAGGCACCAGAGGAGGGTCGGGTGTAACGGTAACCGTATATGATCCTGCAGGCACACCGCTGATCAGAAATCCCCCTGTTGAATCACTGTAAGAAGAAAAACTGTTGTTGTTCGCATCAACAGCTTCAACATAACATATTTCACCGGGCGGGTTAACAGCCCCTTGAATGGATCCGCTTATTGCCGTATCTATGATCCGAATAACCGGCTTCAGTGAATAAGTACCATTCCCCTCTTCCACAATCGACTTTCCGGCATCAAAATCCAATAGTACCATATAAGCGATACCCGGTTCCAAATCCTGGTGCCACTGAAGCTTGAGTCCGGTTTGTTGAGCGCTTGGTGTAGACAACGGGTGCGAAACACCGTTAACTACCACCGAATTGTTGTTCCCAAGAATTAACCGGATCTGCTGCACCCTTCCTGAGGGTAATCCTCCGATGGCAATCAGGGTATCGGTACCATTCGTAAAATCCAACAGGTTATAAATTCCCGGAATAACGTTTATCTGGATCGGCTGATTTTGGTTCCCGGTAAGTTCAATAGCCGCCAAATCGATATAAACCGCATCGTAACTTGCTGGTGCATCGGTTAGCCGAATTGATAAAACGGCATCTTCTTTATTGGTATCATCTTTTTTACAACCTACTGATAATACGGCTATTGAGGCTACTGTTATGGCCCAAAACATAATATTTTTCATAGAAATTTGATTTTTGAACACACCTGTTATATTAAAACTGAATGATCAATCGCCCGTCAACCCTGTTATTTCAGTTTTGGGAGGGGCATTGTATGGAAACTTTCAGGTGGTGTATTGCAAAGATACTTGATAAACGCACCGAAACCGTTCATATTGTCTTTATAAATCTCATTAAAATGACAATAATATCCTGTTCGGCATGAATTTTGGAATTAAGCTTCAGGATATTAATGCTGGACTTTCGGACAATTCCAACTGCTTAAATATATTTTCGAACGGGGTCCCGAGAAGCCAGAATAATAATTTACTTCGTCGGTTAACTTTCAACAGCAATTCCTGTTACTACAACTCATAAAAAAATCAGATATGATCAGAAAATCCCTAATTGCCTTATTTATTATTCCTGCCATTTCAGTAATTGGAACTCCCGCAGGAAACCTGTCCCACGTTGATACTTACCGGGTCGATACCCAAAACAGTAAAGTAGAATGGTTTGCCGAAAAAGTTACCGGCAAACATAACGGTACCATTGCCATTAAAAGTGGCGAATTACATAACAATCACGGAAAGTTTGCCGGTAAGTTCACCATGGATATGAACACCATCACTGTTTCGGATCTTACCGGATCATCCAAGACAAAACTCGAAAAACATCTGCATTCAGCCGACTTTTTCCATGTCGGTTCACATCCCGAGTCAGAGTTTGAGCTCCTTTCTCTTACTCCCTTGTCGGGGATAAAAGAGAGTGAACCCAACTTTAATGTAAAGGGCACCCTTACCATAAAAGGTATCAGTCAGCCGGTTACCTTTCCGGCTACCATCAAATTTAACGGCAAAATGATGACGGCTATCGGAGAAGCAGTAGTTGATCGCTCAAAATTTGATATCCGATATGGCTCTAAGTCTTTTTTTGCTGATATCGGCGACAAAGCTATTTATGATGAATTCCGAATCAGGTTCAGTATTGTAGCTTCGATGTAATAAATTAAAACTTCCTTACAAGAAAGGTGTGCCGTAACTGGCACACCTTTCTTATTTAAACTGCTTTATTCACAATTCCTCTTCGAAACATCTGGTCCATCGACATGAAAATGTTAATAATATTACAATAGGATGATTTGATTATTTAAAAAGTCGTGTACTTTTACATATGTAATCATCACTGTTTATAAACCTCCACCCCCCGGGATAGTTTGAACAGTGTTTTTGGAATATTGCGTTTAATTATTTAGTTGTAAGTTTCTGAAAATCTGCCAATGGCTGATTTGTATGTAATCATTAAGGATGATCATCCCTTGTTCAGGGATGGAATGGATGCTTTGCTAAAGAAGCATTGTCCTGATTTTCATACTTTTAAAATTTCCGGCAACGATGAATTGCACCGGATTTTACGCACACAGCCCATAGCAGCCGTATTCATTGAGCTCAAGGTTCCAATTATTAAGACCATTGAAACCGTTCAGATGATCCGAAAAGTTAGTCCGGCCACAAAAATTCTGGTGGTATCCATGATCAATCACCGGTCGATTGTTCAGCGGTTATTCGATGAGGGAATCAGTAGTTTTCTTTATAAAGGAACTAAATGGTCAAACCTGCTTTCGGTTATGCAACTGGTGCTGTCGGGACATTTATACATATCCCCGGAAATTTACCTTGAATTCAACAAAGCAACCGGCACCATTGAACCAACCAAAAGTTTACCTGAGTCACCCGGTGATGAGCTCGATGACAAGGAGAAAAAACTGATTGTTATGTTTTGTCAACAGTTTTCGATAAAAGAAATTGCCGATACTCTTGGAACCGACGAACGTAGCATAGAACTGATGCGTGTTCGGGTTCTGAACAAAACCCGAACAAACAACATGATTGGCCTGGCACTATATGCAATCAATCATGGCCTGGTTGAACCCGAAAAGTTCAACTTAAAATAAAAAAGCCGGCCATTTTTAAGCGACCGGCTGTTCGTAAACTGATTGACTGTTATTTTGGTTCGAGCAATTTAAAAAACTGATCCAGTTGCGGAAGTATTACAATGCGGGTACGGCGGTTTAATGAACGGCCTTCGGTGGTAGTATTTGGAGCTATCGATACATATTCACTTCTTCCGGCAGCAATCATCCGGGTTGGATCAACTCCATAACTTTTCTGTAAAACCCGAACTACCGAAGTAGCGCGCATTACACTCAGGTCCCAGTTATCTTTTATAAAGGCGGTAGAAATTGATTTATTGTCGGTATGGCCCTCAACCATAAACTGCACTTCGGGTTGCGCTTTAATTACTTCGGCAACCTTGCCTAACACCGCCTTTGCCCGTGGAGTAATTTCATAACTACCGCTGCGAAACAACATTTTGTCGGAAATTGAAATAAATACCGCGCTGCCTTCCACTTTAATAGAGACGTCGCTGTCGTTAACATCCTTCAAGGCGCCTTTCAAATTCATTACCAGGGCAAGGTTCAGTGAATCCTTCCGGGAAATAGCAGTTTGCAGATCTTTTATATATGCATCTTTGGAATTGATATTTTCCAGCGATTTTCGGATACTCTCCGATTGGGATGTTGACAGCACCGATAAGTCACGTAATTGTTCGAGCATAGTGGTGCTGTTTGCTTTTAACCGTTCGATCTCCGATTCAAGGTCTGAAACTTTCCCTGTTTGTTTTTCTTTCTCGGTTAAACACGCACTCAACTGATACTGTACTTTGTCGTATTCCGTTTTAAGGGTTTCGTACTTTGACACCTGCGATTTGTACTTTTTAGTTCCCACACAGCCACTGAAAGTAATAACTAAACTCAATAATGCAATCGTAATTTTTCTCATTTTTTATCGTTTTTAAATTTTTTGCAAAAGTACAAAAGAAGAAATGATTGGGCGCCGAAGTACATTCGAAACCATTAATATTTGTTTACTTTTAGTTCGCTGATAAAGAAACCCGTTAGTCTGTAAATTGATTAAATCCTGTAAACAGATTCGGTTTTCATTCAATTTTCATGTTAATCGCTCTCCTGTTCGGAAAAATCATCTAATTAGACAGGCGCAGATACATACATGGCCTACTTTTAATACTTTTACAACATGGAATTTATTTGCCCTTCCGATTTTGATGATTACGAGTTGCTCGACTCCGGGGATTTTGAAAAACTGGAACGCTTTGGCAAATACATTACCATACGGCCCGAGCCCCAGGCTGTCTGGAAAAAAAACCGGTCACGGAACGAATGGCAACAAAAAGCCCATGTAGTTTTTGTACCGAAATCGAGCTCATCCGGAACATGGAAAAAGCTGAAGGAAATGCCCGACCAATGGAAAATTTCGTACCCGTTAAAAGGTAAACAGCAACGAAATATAATCACTTTGCGGCTCGGGCTAACCGCTTTTAAACACGTAGGAGTATTCCCCGAACAGGCAGTTAACTGGGACTATATTTATAAAAAAGTAACCGGTATCCGGTCGGAAAATCCGAAAGTTCTAAACCTGTTTGCCTATACCGGCGGCTCCACACTGGCTGCCCGGGTAGCTGGTGCTGATGTAACACATCTTGATTCGGTGAGGCAGGTAGTAAGCTGGGCCAAGGAAAATATGGAGTTGTCGAAACTTGAAAATATCCGATGGATTGTTGAAGATGCCTTAACCTATGTAAAAAGAGAAGTAAAGCGTGGTAAAAAATACCATGGTATCATTCTCGACCCGCCGGCATACGGCCATGGGGCCAATGGCGAAAAGTGGAAACTTGAAGAAATGATCCAGGAGATGGTTAGCCTGGTTTCGGAACTGCTGAATGAAGAGGAGCATTTTATATTACTCAACACCTATTCACTTGGATTTTCATCGCTTATTCTGGAAAACATCTTCAACCAAACATCACTGAAAGGCACTATGGAAACGGGTGAAATTTATCTGAATTCAACTTCCGGCCAAAAGTTGCCGCTCGGTGTTTTTGCACGTACAAAATAAGGGATACCATTACACCCCTGCTCCCCGAAATTCATGAACCAGAATTGAAAATACCAGGCTGTCCTCCATGTTATTGTTTTTAAAATAATGCTCCCGTAACAACCCCTCCCGGATGAAACCAAAATGATTCATAAGTTTGAGCGACGGCACATTGAGAGGGGATACAAACGCTTCGATGCGGTGAAGTTTCATAATGTCAAACCCGTAATTCAATACCTGGTGCATGGCTTCTTTCATATAACCCATACGTTTATACTGGTCGCTGTTTAGTACATACCCTAATTCGGCACGCTGGTGCTGTGTATACCAGGTATGAAAGCCGCACCATCCCATTACTGTTCCCGATTCCTTTTCAACCAGATGAAAATAAAGAAACGATTTCCCCGACATTTCTACACCCTTATGGAACCTGTTTTTTTCCTCCAGCAGTTCCGCTACGGTAGTAAATCCGAAAAAAGCCATGAGCTCATCATCGGTACTGTTCCGGAATAACTGGTTGTATGTTTCAGGATTTAGTTTCCGGAGGAACAGCCGTTGTGTTGACAGGGTTTCAAAGTCACTTCTCATCTTATTGGCAAAGTCCAAAGATACAATTCCCGGTAACTAATTGAACTATTGTAATGAATGCACACAAAGCGTATTGATAAAGACATTATGCCGGATTAAAGTATGACCAATCATCAGAATTAAAAAATTACGGCCTGCCAGTCAATAAAAAAATTTAAAATTCCCACATAATCCGGGGTCATTGTTGCGTTTAACCTGTTTATATAGAGTCCATACCTTTAATTTCTTCAATTAATTAATAAGCCTGTAAACAAATATTCCCTGTAACCGTTTACTTTAAACTGAAATTTCAGGCAACCCGTGAATCCGATAACCCCCATACTATTTATTCTCTTTATTTTCGTGTCGGGATGTACGCATTCACAGAATCAGGCAGTCACAAATAACCAAAACATGCAAAGCGAAAATACGAATATAAACCCCTACTACTCCCGTACCGACACTACTAAACTGAATCTCTCTGACGAAGAGTGGAAAAAAGTTTTACCTGAGGATGTCTATTACATTTCCCGCCAGCAGGGTACCGAACGGGCTTTTACGGGTAAATACTGGGATTTTGAGGGTTTGGGCACATACTATTGCGCTGCATGCGGTAATGCACTTTTCCGGTCCGATGCCAAATTCTCGAGCTCTTGCGGATGGCCCAGTTTTTATGAAGCACTTAAACTTTCGAGTGTTATTTATCATCCCGATAATTCCTATGGAATGAAACGTATTGAAGTTGTTTGCGGAAGGTGCGACG
>CAZPKJ010000029.1:14053-22032 GCA_964587075.1 uncultured Flavobacteriaceae bacterium
ACCTATAAAAGATTTTGCATGAATTCCATTGTGCTTGACTTTGAACCTGACCAGCCCAGGTAATCAGAATTCCAGCGTAAGCTGTCCGCTTGATAAGGGCCTTCGGAACAAACTGTAATCATAGGCGGGAAACTTTCTGTCGTTCATGAAACGCTGAACCGACATTTTATAAAGTTGCCTTATGGCTTCTGCTATTTTCCCTTCGCCCCGCATACGTGTTCCAAACCGGCTGTCGCTAACCCGGCCACCATGACTTTCGCTCACATGCCGCCAAACTTTATCGGCGGCATCAGGAAAGCTTTTGTATAACCAATCATGAAAAATATCCTTCACGCTGCCATTCAACCGCAACATCGTGTAGCCGGCCATGAGAGCGCCTTTCTCACTTGCCGCCCTGATTACAGCCGGAATTTCATCGCTGTTTAAACCCGGTATGACGGGAGCCATCATAACTCCGGCAGGAATTCCGTTTGCCGATAATTCCTCTATTACTTTTAACCTGTTAACAGCTGATGCTGTTCGGGGCTCCATTACAAGCCGGAGTTTTTCATCCAGCGTGGTAATGGATATCACCACATGAACCAGGTTCATCGATGCGAGTTCTTTTAGTATATCAAGATCCCTCAGCACCAAACTGTTTTTTGTAATAATACCTACCGGGTGCCGGCACTCTAAAAAAACTTCAAGCAACCGACGGGTAATACGAAACTTTCGCTCAGCCGGCTGATAACAATCGGTGTTGCCTGATAACGAAACAGCGTCGGGGGAATAATTTTTATTACTAAACTGCTTTCGCAGGATGGCAGGGGCATCGGGCTTGACTATTATTTTTTGTTCAAAGTCGATGCCCGCGCTGTAACCCCAATATTGATGAACATTACGTGCGTAACAGTATGAACATCCATGCTCACAACCCTGGTAAGGGTTGATCGAATAGGTAAATGGTATATCGGGACTGCTGTTTTTATTGAGTACACTTTGCGGATGTTCCAGGAAAAACTCCGTTTTATCATTGGGAGACACATACTCATCAATACCCTCAGGGTGAACAATAGTCCGTTCTGTTTTAGCGAAACGGTTTGGTGTATTGAGTTGCGCGCCCCGACCTTTTATCATAGCTGATGATTGATATTAATACTGTCAAATGTCAATCACTCAATAAAAGAAAAAAGGGGGATTTTAAAAAATTTATTTCAGCAACCGCGTTTAATTCACTACTACCAGCCGGCTTACCGAAACGCCGCCAACATCGCACTGCATGAAATAAATGCCCCGCTGATAATGATAAAGGTCCAGTTTGTAAACGAAATCACCCATCTCATGTGTTTGTTCAAAATAGTGTACCTGCCTGCCTGTTATGTCTTTCAATGAAATTTTAATTATCTCCCTGGAGGGTAATGACAGATAAACCATACTGTGATTTGTGGATGGATTTGGAATGATGGCGATGGAATTTAAAGCCACCTGGAGTTCAGGGTAACCAATAGTAGTTCCGGTAGTAAATGAAAATTTTGACGAATAAAATCCCTGTGTGGTTCCTGAAGCGCTGCGAACTCTCCAGTAATATAATGCGTTTGGATTCAATCCGCTCACCTGTTGTGATGTTCCGGTTAAACCGGCGGTATTATAAATCATATTTTGAACAGTAAATGTGGGTGAAACTGAAACCTGCAATGTGTAACTGTCGGCATTAGGCACCGGGTCCCACGCAAAGACCGGATTTAATACAATTCCTGTCGACAGGTCAGGAGGAAAAGTCAGTTGCGGGGCCGCTGTAGCGGAGTTAAAAGAGTATATGTTCGACGGTGCGCTCTCATGTCCTCCGTTATTGGATTTAACTCTCCAGTAATAGGTGGTTGATCCCTGAAGTGACGGAACAGACACAGAGTTAATAGCCGAATTCATTGAAATATTGATAGTTGAAAAAGAGGGGTCGGTGCTAAACTCCACAGTATACATCAGGGCGCTGTTTACCGCCGTCCAGGTAAACAACTGGGTATTTAAAATTCCATTGGAAGCATCCGCGGGAGCGATCAGTGACGGGGAATCAGGGATGCTATCATTCACACCGGTATAAGAAACAAACATCTCAATTTTCTGCAGCGGAACATCATTCCCGTCGCGTGGTGAACTCACAATAGTGTCAACAATATTCATCCCGGATGTAACTTTGCCGTAAACGGTATAATTACCATCGAGGAATGTGGCATTGGCCACGCAGATATAAAATTGCGAAGTGGCGCTGTTAGGATCCACATCGCGGGCAGCGCCAAGTATTCCACGCAAGTGGCGCACCACACTGAATTCAGCTGGAACAGTAACCTGCCACGGTTGCCCATAGCCCCAGGTTGAAACTGGTCCGCTGACAGAATTTGGGTCACCTCCCTGAATTACAAAACCCGGTACAACCCTGTGAAATGCAGTGCTGTCATAAAACTGATCCGTTACAAGGCTGTCGAAATTTTGCACATGAAGGGGAGCAATCAGCGGAAATAACTCTATGTTAAATGTTCCAAGGTACGCTCCTGCCCGGTGGGTGATAATCTGATATTGAGGTTTATCAATGCCGTTCTGGGCAAAAGCAGCCCCCGATAACAACAAGGCCAACAGCCATGCCAACAGGTTAATTTTCATTGTGATTAATATTAAAACATTTGACATTAAGACAATAAAGGTAATTAATTACCCCGTATTCCAGCATTTATATACTGGCTATTGGTATAAAAAAAGTAATAATGAACAATATTGAAAGTAATTAATTGAGCTGAAATAATTACCTTTACTGTTGCTAACACACCTTACTGAAGCTATGAGTAAACGAAAAATATTTCTTGTGGAAGATGACCCTATGTTCGCTGAAATGGTGAAGGATCATATAAAATCGAAACCACAGTGGGAAGTAGTTCATTTTTCCACAGGAGAGTCGTGTCTCAAGGAAGCTTATCAAAACCCCGAAGTTGTAATTATCGATTATCATCTCGACAACTTAAATGCACCCGGACTGAATGGAATTGAAACCATGGTTCAGTTAAAAAAAATCTCACCTAATTCAAGATGTGTTTTTCTGTCGGGCCAGCAAAAGTATGGTGTTGCCCTTCAAACAATTTCACATGGCGCCGAAAGCTACATTTTTAAAGATGAGGAAGCTTTTCAGGAAATAAACAAAATTCTGGATAGTATCCCTGCAGGATAATTCGATTTAAATACAGGATAAACAGGCAAGTCGGTAAAAATTATTGGGATTTGCCTGTTTTTTTATTATATTTACGAGTTATCATGTAAATAAAGTTACCAGTCATGGAAACCCTGCAACTTCAAATATCGGAGTTAATCCGGTTAAGGCGGCGGGCACTTAGCATAAAGCAAGACCGGCTTTCTGAAATCAGCGGTGTAGCGCTACGTACCATACGGGACCTCGAAAAGGGTGTTGGTAATCCATCCCTGCAAACATTAACAAAAGTACTGGATGTATTAGGAATGGAGCTCAGTGTAAAAAATAAGCCGGCTTAACCGTTGTTGCTTCCGTTTGCCATTTAAGAAGAAGTGCCAAACCAGGCAGTAGCTTCGGGGGTGTCAATAAAAAACCTGGTTTCAAACCCTGAAATAGCGGCAGCGTTTTTTACAATTCTTTTAATGGCTGCATTATTCAGGAAATCGAGTGAAGTTATGATTGCCATTTTCTTTATAGTAGTTGCTGCAATCAACGGATAAAAGATTTCAGTCGCCCATTCTTCATCATGAATGTGTATCATCTCCATCATTTTTAAGTTGGCGATACAATTTTCAATCTGATTTTCCCGGATCGATTCAAGGGCAAATAAAAACCCTTCGCGAAATTGTTCAGAGGTAGCCAAACCTTTCCACCTGAGATGAATGGTACTTTGCTCAGGCTTCACAAATATGGTAAGAAAGCTCTTATCAAATAAAATTTCATCTACTGTCATTGCAATGCAAAACTAAATGTTTGATTAGTCATAAAAAAGGATGATTTGGTGAAGAGGAAGTAACCGGTTGCAGAGCTGTTGATAAATTGGGTAAACCA
Source organism: uncultured Flavobacteriaceae bacterium (assembly GCA_964587075.1). Taxonomy (GTDB): domain Bacteria; phylum Bacteroidota; class Bacteroidia; order AKYH767-A; family OLB10; genus CAZPKJ01. Next base: position 18,096 of record CAZPKJ010000029.1, read on the forward strand.
CAACTGATTTTTGGTGGGGCATCAATGGCCATTTTATAACGAATTTAATGTCAGAATAGTATCTCTGAAGTGGCCGGCCATCTCTAATAATTCCGTTATTTTACATTCTTTCTTATATACTGATATGCCAAAAAGAATCCGTACACGCTTCGCCCCCAGCCCTACAGGCCCACTGCACATTGGAGGAGTTAGGACTGCCCTGTTTAATTACCTTTTTGCCCGTAAAAACGGCGGTGATTTTATTCTCAGAATAGAAGATACCGACATGAACCGGTATGTTGAAGGAGCTGAAGAGTATATTGTTGAAGCTCTGCGCTGGTGCGGGATAATTATTGATGAGGGTGTTTCAGCGGGTGGACGCTTCAGTCCGTACCGGCAATCGGAACGTAACCAGGCAGGCATTTACAAAAATTACGCGTTGCAACTGATAGCATCGGGTCACGCTTATTATGCCTTTGATACTCCCGCCGAAATTGAAGCAATGCGTCAGAGGTACATTTCTCAGGGCGAAACAGCCCCTCAATACAATCATCTTACCAGGATGCAGATGGTGAATTCGCTTACTTTAACGGAGGAAGCGCTAAAAGGTAAGCTGGAAGATGGTACACCGGCGGTGATCCGGTTAAAGGTTCCTTCGGACGAAACTATTTCTTTTACTGATATGATAAGAGGTGAAGTTTCCTTCAATTCTTCAACTCTGGACGATAAAGTGCTATTGAAGTCGGATGGTATGCCTACCTATCACCTGGCTCATATCGTTGATGATGTGCTAATGGAAATTTCACATGCCATAAGAGGTGAAGAATGGCTTCCTTCGGCTCCGGCACATATATTAATTTACAAATATCTTGGTCTTGAATCTGTTATGCCTCATTATGCACATCTTCCGTTACTTCTTAAACCCGATGGTAACGGTAAACTGAGCAAACGCGATGGCGACCGTCTGGGATTCCCGGTGTTCCCGTTAAGCTGGAAAGACCCGGTTACAGGTGAACTGTCGGTTGGCTATCGCGAACGTGGCTATTACCCCGATGCTTTTGTGAATATGCTGGCTTTTCTGGGCTGGAACCCCGGAACGGAGCAGGAATTGTTCACCATGCAAGAATTATGTGAAGCGTTTTCATTTGAACATGTTCATAAAGCCGGCGCCCGATTCGACCCCGACAAAGCCAAGTGGTTCAACGAACAATACTTGCGAAAAAAACCCTCTCATGAAATAGCCCGGAACCTCACCGGCCAGGCTGTTGAACTATTTCAGTTGCCTGCTGATGATCAAAGACTTAGCGCCGGATTTATGGAGGGTGTAGTCCGGTTGACTCAGGAAAGGGTTCAATTTGAGCAGGATATCCTTCAGGAGGGTCATTATTTGTTTGTGGCACCGACAGCCTATGATGAACCGGTGATTGCAAAAAAGTGGAAACCCGGTGTAGTGCCTTTTTTCGAAATGCTGGCGTCGGGCTTTAAATCAGCCACTTCCTTTACAAAAGATGATATTGATTCCGAAATAAAGCGTTGTGCCTCAGCATCAGGGCTTAAGGCGGGCGAAATTATGCAATTGTTACGTGTTTTAATCAGTGGAAAAGGCAGTGGTGTTGACCTTATTGGAATGATTGGGTTGCTTGGCCCTGTGGAATCGGCCGCCCGTTTAGAGAAAGGACTCGCCTTTGTGAATTCGCTGGGGTTACCTGCCTGATCAAGTTTTCGTATCGGTTCTTTGATTTATAATCATTTTTTAAGCGGGCCAAAAAAGGAATTATATAACAGTTTTACACATTTTCGGGTGTAAACCAGAAGTAAAATATAACTCCTTTTGTCATTTCACGTTATTAACTTTGTATCAACCGCAAAATGAGTCACCAAAACTATCATATCCTCATAGAAAAACTGGATGAGTTTATCCGGAAATATTATAAAAACCAGTTGATAAGAGGGGCGTTGTATACGTTCACTTTTCTTTCGGGTGCCTGGCTGATATTTACCAGCCTCGAATATTTTGGTCATTTCAGTACACTGGTTCGCTCCATATTATTTTGGTCATTTATTCTGGGTGCGGTTATTTCATTCTGGAAATTAATTTTTATACCCGTAACCGGTTTGTTAAGGGCCGGCAAAATTATTTCGCACGAACAGGCAGCGCAAATTATTGGCACCCACTTCAGCAATGTACAGGATAAATTATTAAACACGTTACAGCTTAAAGCCGAGTCGGACCGGATTGGAAACACAAATGCTTTATTACTTGCCGGTATCGACCAAAAGATTGATGAGTTAAAGCCGGTTCCATTCGCCTCGGCCATTGATTTGAAAAAAAACAGGAAATATATCCGGTATGCAGCAATTCCCCTTAGTGTTCTCATAATAATTTTGTTTGCCGCTCCGAGTCTGCTGCTCGATGGCAGCAAGCGGCTGGTAAAGCACAACACCCATTTTGAAATGCCTGCGCCTTTTACCTTTGAAGTGATGAACGACGACTTAACGGGAGTTGAAGGAGAGGATTTCCAATTGGATGTTCAGGTTTCGGGCAAGATTATCCCTAATGATATTTACATAAATATTGATGGTAACCAGTTCAGGCTTGATAAGGAAAACCGGGTAAAGTTTCGCTATACATTCCGGAATTTGCGCAAAACATCAAAATTCCATTTGCTCGCCGACGGTTATACCTCTGCCGGATACCAGCTTAAAACCATTCCAAATCCGGGGATATTAAGTTTTAATGTTTCGCTGGTTTATCCGGCATATACCGGCAAACAACCGGCACAGCTTACCAACACCGGCGATTTAAATATTCCCGCCGGCACTAAGGTAACGTGGGATTTTAATTCCAGAAATACCGGTCTGGTAAAAATGGATTTTCGCGACACTCTGGTTCAGCTGCAACCTAAAGGAACTATTTTCACATACTCACGGTCATTTAATAAAAGTTCCGGGTATACAGTGAAGCCGGCAAACGAATTTATGGAAGCCCGTGAACCCATGGAATTTCAGGTACACGTCATCCCTGATTTATATCCAACAATACAGGCAGATAAACAGCAGGACTCAGTGATTTCACAATTGCTTTATTTTAAAGGTTTAATTCGTGATGATTATGGATTCAGCCGATTATCGTTCAACTATAAATTTATAAAAACTTCGCAGGAAAATCCAAGAAGCCAGCAGTTGATCCAGGTGCAGCTGCCGGTAAACCGAAGCCTCAGCCAGGACCAGTTTTTCCATTCCTGGAACATGCAACCGTTAATGATTGAGCCGGGCGAAGAAATTGAATATTATTTTGAGGTATGGGATAATGATGGCGTATCAGGACCTAAATCATCACGTACCCAGGCCATGTTATTTAAGGCACCCACACTAAAGGAGCTTGCTGATGATGCTCAGGCGAAAGCCGATAAATTAAAATCGGATCTGGAAAAAAGTATTCGTGAAGCGCAAAACCTTCAAAAAAATCTCGATCAGGTTACGCGTGATTTGCTGGAAAAGAAAAACCTGCAATATGAAGACCGTAAAAAAATTGAGGATATATTAAATCAGCACAAGGAACTTGAAAAGCAGGTAGAAAATCTCCGTAAGGAAAATCAGCAAAACAATGCCCGTGAAAATGAATACCGGCGCAACAGTGAGCAGATCATGGAAAAAAAGACCCAGCTTGAACAACTGTTTGAAAAGCTGATGAGCGAGGAGATGAAAAAGCTGATGCGTGAGCTTGAAAAAATGTTGGCTGAACTGAACAAAGATCAAAACAAGGAGATTGTTGATAAAAAGAAACTCAAAAATGAGGATTGGGAACAGCTCAAGAATGCGCTTGAGACAAACGATGAATCGCAAACTTGTCGCAGGTGTAATAAGTGGCTTAATTGTTTTTTCAGTATTTTTTTTTATTCTGAAGGGAAATATTCTGAAATCATGTCAGAATGTTGCGACACAATTTCATTTTAAA
>CAZPKJ010000030.1:0-21956 GCA_964587075.1 uncultured Flavobacteriaceae bacterium
GGGCATCCCTGATAAAGCATCAGGCCGGTGTAGGTTGCTGCGGGTGCGTTTAACGCGATGGTTATTTGTCCGGTTGAGGGTGCTGTAAAAACCCACACACGGTCTTCGCCGCCCAGGTACCAGGTGCTGCCGCATACCGTGGTGTTGGACGCTGTGAGGTCATTCACCATTCCGCAAGTGGTGCCGGGACCCGAGTTGTAGGGCAACGAAGCTACCGCAGTTACACCCGAACCAAGAAACGGGGTGCATGATGTTGCGGCTGATGAAACCAGCGAAATATTATCAATGCAGGCGGGGGGATTGGTGCCGATGCTGAAATCGTTGATCCATGTAAAAACGAGTCGCTGTGTGGTTCCTGCCAGGTTGCAGGGCAGGGCAAGGGTTGCTGTTTGCCAGGATGATGATAAGTTGTAGTCGCCGCCAACCTGACCCGAAGGCACCAGCGTTCCGGCATTTGGTGTAGTGGCGGTATTTACCACATAAACCCGCAGGTAGTCGTAGTTATTTTCACCATAACCTTTCCAGCTGAAAGTTAAAGTAAGAGCGGGCTGACCTGCCGGTACGGTAAAGTCGCGGTAAAAATGTACAATGGAGGAAGTAGAAACATTGTAGGTGTTGTTGGTTGCTGCAGTACCAATGTATGCGCACCGTGCACCGGTAAATCCGGTTGCAGCTGTACCAACATACCATTTATTGGTTTGTGTGCCGTTCACTTCGGTCCACCCGTTGGCGGCGAAAGTTGTTCCGCTTTCAAAGCCACCATTGGTAGCAGGATTTATAAGCGTGGTTTGTCCTGAAATTTCTGTTGAAATTGCAACCAGGGAAATTGTTAAGACGAAAATGCAGTGTACAAGTTTTTTCATGAGTTTCTTTTTTTGAACCCGTGTGAAACAAAAAAACTGCAACCGGAAAGGTTAATGGGGTGGAGTCGGGATGTTAATACATAAAGTCAGTTTACTTTTTTAGTTTTTATTTTTCCGGTTTGCGATTTTAAAGATACAACTTTAATCGGGTCAGCACAAACCTTTCACCGAATTTATAAACAGACGATATTTGGATGTTTTATGTAATTTAATGGGTAAAGTTCCATGAATCAGGGGTAACATTACCTATTTTCGTGGTGAAATTAAAAGCATTGTTAATACAGCTTGTCATGAAAAAACCATTAGTCAGCCCGGTATCCAATCCCGATAAGGAACTGCAGGAACTTATTTTATTTTTTAATGAAACACTGGGCTTTTGCCCGAACAGTGTTTTAACCATGCATCACCGGCCCCATATTGCAACGGCATTTATTAATTTAAACAAAGCGGTTATGGAGAACCATGGAAGGGTCACCAGTTCACTGAAGAGACTCATTGGTTACATGGCCAGCTTTACGGCAGGGTGCAGGTATTGCCAGGCGCATACAATTCGCGCGGCCGAACGTTATGGTGCCGCGCCCGGCCAGATGGCGCATATATGGGAATATAAAACGCATGAATCATTTTCGCCTGCCGAACGGGCAGCATTGGACTTCGCTGTAGCCGCAGCCTCTGTTCCAAATGCCGTTGATGATGCTGTTGCCGATGCCTTACGGGAATACTGGGATGAGGGTGAAATAGTGGAAATTTCAGGGGTGGTAAGCCTCTTCGGTTACCTGAACCGCTGGAACGATTCGATGGGGACACCAATGGAAGATGGAGCCGTTGAGTCGGGAATGAAGTGGCTGCAACAGGAGGGATGGGATGTCGGGAAACACCGGTATTGAATGAAAGGATTTGCGGGAAAAGTTTGAAAAATCAACTTTAAATTACGGCGACTTTCAGTTGGGTATCTCTTGAAGGTATGAATAGCAAGTACCAGGCGGACGAATGCGGTACATAGAATCTAACAGCAATATCTCTTTTAGACTCTACTTCTTTTACTGTTTAATAAGACAGTATAGGTATAAAATCTGTTTTAGTATAAGAAGATTTCTAATTAATAATACATTTCAGATTATCAATAAAAAAGCGAGAATCAACAACTTCAAGATCCATATATCCTTTGCTTCCATTTACTCTAATTTTGTCTATTGGAATAGAATTTAATTTAGTAAGGTTTTCATCATTAATATTAAAGAACATAGATGCATTGGACTTACAATCGATATCCCCAAAATTATTGTAAGTAATAACTGTGCCATCAGATAGCTTAATGAGCAATTCGCTTTTACTTGTTACACAGCCAATATCACCTTCAAAATTTGTTTTTAACAGATAATTATCCTCAAATCTCCTTAATTCAATAAAAAACCTATAAGCAAATTTTTTAGCGACCTTGTGAGGTTTTAAATATTTTTTAAGTTTTCCGGTAAATTCATCTTTTTCATTTGTGATGTAAATGCAATCAGTTGTATTAGATTTATTACCTCCACCTGCTGATTGTTCTACATTGTGAAAATCCCATGTGCCATCGTCTTTTAAAATTACTTTTCTTCCATCGCTTGTCGTAACAATTTGGTCTTGACATACTGCCATTAAAGGAAAGGTAAATATCATTATGAATAATAATGCTTTCATGATTGATTTAGAACTAAAATTAACTTCCTGTCAGTAATATTCTAAACAAAGTAATGAATTTTCTATCCTTCCTAAACCCTATAAATAAATTATCCCTCATAAACAATTAGCTTACAAGGGATTTAAGTGTAATTTGTACCCGGAGCCGGAGTCGAACCGGCATGCCAGTGAAGGCACAGGTGTTTGAGACCAGCGCGTCTACCAATTCCGCCATCCGGGCAATAACTGCTATTACAGCAAAGAACAAATTAGATGAACACCCTCATCATTTCGGGGTAACATTTGCGGTAGCTTGTTCCCGCGGGCTGCGAAAGTACAAAATTATTGGGTTTTGATGCGTGAAAAACCGGGTTATTTTCCATTCACCACCAGCGATTTGAAACTTGTATAACCGCCATGGTTAATTGATACAAGGTAACTTCCGGGTAACAGGTTGCCCCTGTACAGGATTTGATTTTGGGAATCAGCGGTGAGTTTATCTACCAGCCGGCCGGTGGGCTCAAGGATAAGTATTTCAACCCTCCCCTGAATTTTATCAGTAAACAGAATGGTAAAGCGGCCATTGGAGGATGGATTTGGATATATCATGAACCGGTTTGCATCCTGTTCAACAGCCATTGTGTTTACAAATGCCAGGGTGTCGGAGCAATTGGTGCATCCGTTGGCATCGGTGCCACACAACATATATGTTCCGTGCAGGGTTGCCGTAAAGTTGTTACCGGTGGCACCCGGAATGGGGGATCCGTTGTAATACCACTGGAGTGAGAGCCCTGTAACGCCGGTGGTAAACGTGTTGCCATTAATAAAAAATGTTGGCTTTGATGGCGTGGGATGTATTACAACAGCAACAGGCAGCGATACCGCGGTACACCCTTGCGGGGAGGTAACCGTAACCGAATAATTTCCACTGCCGCCCGGTACCAGCGACCCGGAGGTTTCTCCAACCAGCACGGTGCCATCGTGATACCACTGAATGAAATTAACAGTATCCTGAATACTCAGAATAACCGAATCGGTTTCACAATAAACAAGCGGTCCCGAAGCTGCAATGGCGGGAACTACCGGTGAGGCATACACGATTATAGTATCGGTTGCAACCAGCGGTAAAACCGGGGTTTGAAAAATAGTGTAATTTACATTCAGGGTGCCGGATGCGCCGCTAACAGTTCCGGTAGCCGACCCCGACGGACCATTTCCGGCAAATGTAATGGCTCCCAAATCGTCATCAGCGCCAAACAATCCCCCATCCTCGTCCCAAACATGTACCGTATAGTTTCCGTTACTTAACGGAATATTGGAAATGGGCCATGAAACCGGAGGGAAAGTTCCGTTTATAGCAGGACGTGAATCGTATATTTCAATTCCCTGCGGATTGTAAATAAAAAAATACATGTCGGGGTCGTCCAAAATACCGCCATAATTATTTGGAATGGAGTTAACGGTAATGTTGGTGAGGTACCACGACGGAGTTGTATTGGGTGTTACAGTTTGTGTTACTACATAAGTACCGGGAACGGTATAGGTTTGTGCGGGAGGGTTTTCAAGATTACTTTGAAGCCCGTTACCAAAATCCCACAGGTAGGTCAACTGACCGGGGTTATTGTTGGTGAACCCAACAGTTAGCGGGGCGCAGCCAACATTATTGGTCATGCCAAACCCTGGATTCGACACGGTTCCGGGTAATATGTTCAGCGGTTTGTCGAAGCTTATTACCTGCTGGCCGGCCAGCTGTACATCGGCAATAACGGTAACGGTCATGTTAAAGCTGCCGGGTACTACCGGCGTGCCGCTCAACTTCACACATCCATACAGTGATACCGAAGGATCGTAGTTGCAACCTGTTTGAAAGTTGTTGCATTGCCAGGTAATACCAACCGGCAGTCCTGTGATGTTTGAAATCTGGTAGTTATATATGGTAAGGCCCAGTGTGTCGGTAAGCATCACGAAGGTTATATCCTCATCATAGAAAACGCCGGCGGTACCATCAGGAAGGGTATCGGGATAAATACCGGCAGCGGTTTGGCTAAAATCGATCACACATTGTCCGGTGGCAACTGCGTTAACAAGCAGCATCGTTGTCAGGCTGATCAGGAGGAACTTTTTCATACGTAGCTTTAAATAATCTTTGACAAAGCTAAACAATATCAGCAATCATATTACAACCTTCATTAAACGGGTTGCCACACTTATATACATGCTTCCGGCCCGCTAAAAACATGGAGTTATTCAAACTCCGCAGTGCCGGGTCGTCCGAAGTTAAAGTCACGGAAGCCGAATTCCCAGGCGTCGAACGAACTTACCCGGGTTTGATTATTTTTTATGTCGGGATAATAGCCGAACAAAATTTTAAAGTCCGATTGTACGAGGTACACATTGGTAAAAGCAAATCCGCCCCCAATACCCTTGTACAGTTTGGCCAGTTGAATGGGTGTTTTTGAGTCACCGGCCAGGCCGGCCCCTGCAAAGAGCAGCGGTGAAATACGAAATCCGATAAAGCGGAACGGATTAAAAACTACCGCGGTAATATTGCCTGCCAGCCTCGATGTGCCGCGTGGAACCGCATTTCGGTAGCCGGGGATCCAGTCACCCGAAGTAAGCAGTATTACTTCGTTGGCAGTTCTGTTAAATCCTGCGGTAAAATTTACATTGGCAAACCAGCGCATCTTCCATGCATCGCCCCCGTGCAGTTTCGAAAAAAAGAATAAGTCACCCCGTGCCACACCTCTTTCAGCTCCTCCCGGACCCCAAAAAGTCCCGATTTTAAAATCGGTTGAAAGGTAGCTCCCGTTATTAAGATATCCCGATCCGCCCGCTTCGCCACCGGTATAATAATAACCCACATGGTTCCTGTATTCATAGCCTGTTATAAATTTCAGAATCCTCCCCGATGGCACATCTTCCTTTTCGCCAAACTGAAAAATATATCGGTCGGTATAATACTTCCGGTTGCTGTATCCGGCCGAAGCCAGGTATAAATCTACAGGCACCAGTACCGATAAAAGATTGGATGATGTGGTAAAAAGTTTAGGGAAACGGATCCGGTTAAAACTTCCCGCGACAACTAACCGGGTACTTTTTTCCTCAACAGTTTTTCCGCGCATCAGCGCAAAGCTTCTGCCAAACCAGACACCGGTTTCATTGGATATGTAGCGGTATTTTTCATATCCCGTATCTACAAATCCGGTTGAGTCGGAGATGTTGCTGTTTTCATATTCAATACCGCCTGCATATCTGGTGTAGGCCGAATAAAAGGGGCGGTCAATGGTAATGCCTTTTATGCTTTTGTCGGGCGCAAAAGAATATTTCGCTTCGGCCGATGCAAACGTATTTCCCAGATTCGGCACCAGGTATGAGCCGGTTAAAGCAGGATCTTTTTTATCTGTTTCCGTAAAGTCGTACTCAATGCGGTTACTGAAACGGTGCCCCAATCCAAACATATCATTCTCCGATACACGAACCTTTAGCTTATCGGAAGTAACTACCGTCGACACCGAAATGGTGAACAGGTCCCTGGTAATAACAGTTACATCCGCCATTCCTGGTGAGTTTGGCACGGAACGCACAATAATTTCGGCGTCCCTGATAAACCGCGAATTGCGCAACAGCCGTTCGGATTCATTTACCAAAAGCGGATCAAGCGGTTCGCCTTCTGCAAACTGAAGATATGATGCAATGATCTGCCGGCGGGTATTAAAGTGTAAGGCATTTCCCGCGCGTTGAATAAAATTTAGTGGTGCCTGTGCCGAATCATGCAGAGAGGTTCCAAACGGTTCCAGGCTGACAATGGTAATATTGCGGATAATTTTCCCGTGGTGGCGAAGATACTCATTGTGATCGGCGGGGTTTTTATAAACCGGTTCGGGACTGAGTTTTGCGGGCACATTAAAAATCGTTTTGTAAACCAAAAAAAGCAGTTTCTTTTCTTTCGAATAATGATAAAGTTTATGATAAAATCCGGTGGTATCGTCGGGATGTTCCTGCGGGTAACAGTATCCGGGACAACAGAAGAGGAATATGAGCAAATATATCCGCACAGGCTCTAAAGATACAACCCCTAATGTACAACATGGCAAGTAACTCATTTAAGGGTTACTGTAAAATTATACGGCGCGATAAACCGCTAAACCTCAAGGGTTGTTATCTTTGCACCTGCAATACTACCCTATGAAGCGACCTACCTTTGACGATATATATATGGAACTGGCCTCAAAACTGGCCGAACGCTCTCATTGTGTTAAGATTAAGGTTGGTGCCGTACTCACACAGGACACCCGGATCATTTCACTGGGATACAACGGTCCACCCGCCGGCACGCATAATTGCGATGAGGAGTGGCCGGGGCAGGGTTGTGCCCGTGACCGGAAAGGGGGGTGTTCGCTGGCCATTCATGCCGAAGAAAACGCCATATTATATGCCGCAAAGAATAATGTCGCTATTGACGGTGCAACACTTTACGTAACACTTTCACCTTGCCTGGCATGTGCCCGGGTAATTTTTACCACAGGTATAAAAAAAGTGATTTTTTTAAATTCCTATGCTGCGTACAAAGGGATCGATTCGGATGAGGGGGTAGAATTTTTAAGGCGGTTTAACGTTGAGGTAGTACAGTATCAGCCCGGCGAAGAGGTATTACAATAAGTAAAAAATATGTTGGATTCAAATAAACCTAACAGGTCGGCATATATGCCATTGGTTTTTGCTGCCATTTTGGGCGCCGGATTGTTTTTGGGCAGCAGAATGAATATGCCTTATACGGGCGAGCGCTCTATTTTTTCTATCGGCAGCAGCCAGTTTAATAAATTTTCGGATGTATTGAGTTATATACAGCAGGAGTATGTTGATACGGTCGACCGCGACATGCTCGTTGACGCCTCCATCGAAAAAATGCTTCAGGCACTCGATCCGCATTCGGCATATATCCCTGCCGAGGATCTTCGTTCGGCCAATGAACCGCTCGAAGGCAATTTTGAAGGAATAGGAATTGAATTTCATATTCAATCGGATACTATCATGGTAGTAAGCGCGCTCTCGGGCGGGCCTAGCGAAGCGGTTGGTATCAGGGCCGGTGACCGGATTGTTATGGTGGAGGATACGCTGGTTGCCGGAGTAGGTATTACCAATACCGATGTTATGCAAAAACTTCGCGGACAGGGAGGAACCAAAGTGCATGTTAAAATACACCGTCGTGGTGTAAACAAGCTGCTCAGTTTTACTATTACCCGTGGCAAAATTCCTATTTATTCGCTGGATGCGGCGTTTATGATTAATGACAGTACGGGCTATTTTAAAATCAGCCGTTTTGCGGCAACCACATACGATGAGTTCATGCAGGTTGCGGTTCCATTTAAGAGAAAGGGAATGCGGCAGCTGATTATTGATGTCAGAGGCAACCCGGGCGGTTATCTGGATGCCGCCACCAAGCTGGCCGATGAGTTTCTTGAGAATAAAAGAACCGTGGTGTATACCGAAGGTAAGGCACGGCCACGAACAAGTTATGAAGCAACCGGTGCAGGGGAGTTTGAAAAATCGAACGTTGTAATACTTATTGATGAGGGGTCGGCGTCGGCGTCCGAAATTTTGGCGGGCGCACTGCAGGACTGGGACCGGGCCACTATTATTGGCAGGCGGTCATTTGGCAAGGGTCTGGTGCAGGAACAAACCATTTTGCCTGATGGTTCGGCTATACGTCTCACCATTGCACGGTACTATACACCAACAGGACGAAGCATACAAAAGCCATATGAGAACGGATATGATGATTACAACAACGAGCTGATGCAACGATTCGACCACAATGAACTCTTTTCGGTGGACTCCATCAGGTTTCCCGATTCACTGAAATATGAAACCCCGGGCGGAAAAATTGTTTATGGCGGCGGAGGAATCATGCCTGATATATTTGTTCCTATTGACACCACCGGTAGAAATAATATGTTCCTGGTTGATGTAATCAATAATGGCATTATTAGTCAGTTCGCGTATGATTATGTGGATGCCAACAGGGCTAAACTAAAAACGTACGAATCATTTGAATCATTCCGTAATAACTTTGAGATTACCGACGCTATATTTGAATCTTTTGTAAGGGCTGCGGCATCAAAAAACATAAAGCGCAACGTTAAAGAAATTACCGAGGCGGCACCATACCTTAAAAATCAGGTAAAGGCATTTATAGCACGGCAGCTATTCAAGAATGAAGGGTTTTACCCGGTACTGTTGCAGGTGGATAAAACATATCAGAGGGCGGTTGAGGAAATAACTATGCAACAGGTAAAATAAAAATTATGCCTGCATCCATCAGTAGTAATGTGTCGATTTTTTTTTCGCTGCTGGTTGTTTTTTTATCGAGGTTGTTTTTTATAAACCAGGGCTTTGGCTCCGAAGAGGATGCCTGGGGCTTAATTCTTACGGCACGAAGTATTGCGCAGTCGGGTGTTTATGAAGTTTCACGAATGCCGGGCCACCCGTTGCAGGAATGGCTGCTTAGTTTGATCTGGTACTGGCCCGCATGGCTTTTAAATTTGCTTACCGCGATAGCATCTACCGCCGGCATATTATTTTTTATGCTTGCCTTGCGGCGATGGGGGATCCCGAATTTTATACTTGCTGGTTTACTGATGGCATTTGTTCCGGTGTATTATATCAACAGCACCAACATCATGGATTATACCTGGGCGGTTTCACTCATCATGGCAGCTATGTATTTTCTTTCGGCTGGAAACATATTGTTATCGGGAGTTCTAATTGGGCTGGCCACAGGATTTCGTATAACGGCCGGGGCTATGGTATTACCGTTTGCCTTGTGGCTGTTGTTTCAGCCACGTGCATTGCGGAATGTTATGGTGCTGGGGTTATCGGCAACAGTTACGGGGGTTATCTGCTTTATACCGGCCTTTATGGTGTATGGTTCGCGGTTTTTTACCTACTACCAGTACTTTCCATATCCTCCGGTTTTAAAGAATATTTATAAAGCAACAATTGGTCCGTTTGGTATTATTGGGCTGACAGGAATTCTCACCGGAATCAGTATCGGAGTATTGAGATGGGGCCGGATGGCCGGTGATTTGAAGAAGAAATATCTGCCTTTTATACTGGTCGCTTTGTTAACAATAGCTTTATACACGGTTTCATTTATAAAATTGCCGCAAAAAGCAGCATTTGTCATTCCGGTAATTCCGTTTATTGCCATGCTGTTGGCTATGATGTTAACGCGGTTTCAGATGACGGTCATGGCAGCACTTCAGGTATTATCCTGCTTTTTTCTGGGCATTAATCTCGATGATCATATCCGCGGAAGTGAAAGGTCGCGGCTGGCTGTAAGGACTGTGATCGGAGATTCACCGGTGGCAGTTGATCCGTTAAACGGACTGGTGCCTGCCGACTATTCAAAGCGAAAGCAAAAAATCCGTTATGCCAAATCGATAGTGGATAAGATGCGACAGGTGAAAGATAAAACGGTTATTGTGGCAGGCTGGTGGCAGAATGAATTGAATTATTTTTCTCTTGAAAAACCCAACAGCCATGTAATTTATGTTTATTATATTGATGAGCATGAGTTAAAAGATTACAAACAAAGCGGATGGAGAATTTTTTATTTACCGGAACAGGATTACTGGAACGACGTTCGTTTCAACATGCAGCAAACCAGAAATTTTGCGGTTGCCCTTCCGGAATAAATCCGGCGTTTTGGTAGCTGCACCACCGCGAACCGGACACGCGCACAGGGTAGCCACGAAAGCACTAAATTGTTTGCAGTATGTTTTGCTGAGTTAAATTTCGTTTTTAGTAGCTTAAACTCCTCGAACAGGACGCGCACACACGAAATGCCGTCAAAGCTTAAGTACTAACTTTCGAAGCTAAAGTTTATAAGAAACATGCAGCCATTTTCTTATATTGAAATTTAAATAATAGTAAAATGGAATCTCAAGGAAGAATTAGAAGTTTTTCAGACTTGTAAAAGCGCCCATTTATATAAAAATGAAGATAGTAAAATCCTGACTGCAGCAGCGATAAATCCACGACCATGTTTTTATACATGGATTTTACAAGCGAAACCAATCTTCCGGCTGTATCCACTATCCTGCAATCTGCCGGATCAGATGTTGCAGAGGAAAGGGAAATAATAATACTGCCATCAGTTGGATTAGGATAGACCTCAATATTGCTTTCGTCAGCACCATCAAATAACGATGAACAAACATCAAAATGCACCAGCAAAGTGTCGGTTCCGGTGCATCCCAGGGGTGAGGTTACTACCACACTGTAATTGTTGGTAATATTTATGGTGCTATTTGTAAATACCAAAACGTTAGGACCAGTAACACCGTTACTCCACAAATAGGTATCGCCCGGATTCGATCCAGCACTGATAATCATCGATTGACCAATGCATAGTGTAGTATCGGGCCCCAGATTTACAGCCGGAGCCGGCGAAAGTGATATAATAAGACTATCATACCCCAAAGGGCATCCAGGTAAATTTCCGAATGGAAAATCCTGGTAAATGTAAGTGCCGGGAGTATTTAATCCCGGGGCAAATCCACCAAGATAACCACCGTTTAATGCTGAAGGGCCGCTCCAGTTACCAAGTGTATCATTTAGGCCGGGCAGTAAGCCGAACAGATTTACAGGTGATGCATTATCACAAACAGACTGGAAGGTGGTGCTGGTGCCCCCTCCCACACACTTTTCCAGTAAGAAATCGTCCATCGACAAATCATTTCCGTTGCCGCCACCCACATTGGTATACATTACAAATACAAGACTATCGGTAAGGGGAGTTACCACTCCAGATTGATATTGGATCCATGCCGGACTATAGGGAGCCAGAACCTGGAGCTGATTATTTAAAATAGTGCCATTGCCGTCTTTTATAACAATGTTAACATTGCACTGCAATCCGGAGAACGATGTTGTGAGCCAGGCCGAAAAACGGTGTGGCTGGTTGCGGCACACGGTAAACCCGCGTTCGAAAACCTTTGCGCCGGCACACGTACCAACACCTCCAACACAATTGTTAAAGTTTAAATAGAGTGACAAAGAACCTCCGTGTACAGCAAACGACTGGGGGGTATTGTGAATCGTTGTCCCTGGAATCAGATAAGGACAAACTGTAGAATATTCAAATCCATCCGATAATTCAGTCTGCCAGGTGCACTGCGGGTAACTGATGGTTCCGGTTACAGTTAGCATTAATAGTACTACGATGCCACGCAATGTTATTGATTTGCCCATATAATTTATAGATATAGTTGCTTAATATTACTGAAATAGAATTTTACCTTTTATGATTCGCGAATCTTTTTCATTTGAAAGTTCATAAAAATATAACCCATAATTCAAAGTGCCTTTTTCAATTTCAATTCCCGAACGGCCGCTTTGCACTTTCATGAAAATAACCTGGCCTTGTATATTCAAAATGCGAAGGCGGGTTTCAAAATTATTTTCAAATGGGTTGCCTATCACCGAAACCCCGGTTACCGGATGCGGAATTACAGAAACTTGTTCGGTACTTGTTTCCTGTATACCGGTATTTGTAATGCAAATAATATTTGATGACGATTCGCAGGTTCCCTCGTAAATGATCAGCCTGTAACAACCGTCGCCCTGTAAGTTAACCGTTGAATTTGTAGCGCCGGGAATAATACCGCCATTGAAATACCACTGGAAAGTAATTTGTGGCGAGGCCACGATACCTGTTTCAATCAATAAATTACCAGCCTGTGAAATAACCGGGGTCTGTATAGAACCCTGTTGCACAACATTGATTTGCTGGCTGAATGCAAAACAGGGGCTTTCGATATACATCACCTCATAATTGCCGGGCTGGGTGATGGTTATCGACTGAGTCGTGTCGCCGGTGTTCCATAAATAGTTGGGACCGGCAGGAGCGGTGAGGGTGAGACTACCTCCGGCACATACAGTCATGAACTGCGGTGCAGGCAACCCCAGGTGGTTTATCTGAATCAGCGGGCATGCAACGAAACTGTTCTGTTCAATGAGTACGGCTGAATCATAAACGCCGTCGGCCACATCGGCGATAGCTATTTTGAAGTGATAATCGCTGCAGGGCCACACCGCAAATTTTATCTGTATCACCGTGGTCAACCCGTCGTAGCTGATTTGCACCGGACCATTTACATTATCTACATAATAATTACAGTTAACACAGGGCCCGGCAGAAACTCCCGAATAGGGCCCACCATTATTTACGTTGTTGATGGCAACAGGCGTTTGTGTTCCGGGAATGAGCGCGACATTGGTGTTGGGTGTGTAACCCGGGCCGGAAACAAAAAACGCGAACACATCATTGAATGGGGTATTTACAAATTCGTTGTATTCTTCCGAAGCAAACACAAAATTAAATTCCACCGAATCGGATGCTGCTTTAAAATCGAATTCCAAAACCTGCGCATCATAAGTGATGTTGTTCACCAGTGAAGTAAGCAAAGCATCGCCGGGATAATTATTATTGGAACTGTTGAATGTAGATGGCTGGTTGTTTACCGTTGCAAGGATTCCTGTTGAAAGTGCAATACCGGAGTTAAGGCCCACGCTGGTGCCGGCTCCTCCCGAAAATGCGCCCGATGCCCCCGGATGGATGCTGCCGGTAATATTGGTAGCGGAGATCCCAGGGCCTAATAAATTGCCATTAACCAGTTGGGTGGGTGTCAGGTTGAGGTTGAAGGTAAGCGACTGAGCAGATGTTATTAAGCTACCGAAGATGAAAGTTACGGAGAGTAAATATTGTTTCATGATCATTGATGATTTGATCAAATGTAAACAAATTTCCTAAAATCCCATATCCATTTCTTCCCTGGGCTGCTGGTTTTGTTCCATACGCTGCCGGCGGCTGTCGCGGTCGCGCAGTTCACCAAAGCGGTAACTGAATGAAAGTGTAAAAATCCGGCTCTGACGTTTGCGGGTAAAATCCTGGTAGTAGGTGTCCTCCTCAAACTCGAATCCAAAACGTTGAAGATCGAAGGGATCCGAAAGCCGTGCTGAAATAACACCACGGTCTTTCCAGACTTTTTTACTCACGGCAATGGTGGTCATTTGCATATCCTTCATCGTCCCCTGTGGTAATTCCATTGGGGCCCGGTAGAAATAGGTGAGTTGCAAATCGGCTTTGTATGGGAGTTTGAAGGTGCTGAATATTCTTCCTGAAACCGCCATTGAAACGGAGCTCAGGTTATCTTCAAGATTGGTTGCATCCAGTTCATTACGATAAATATTGGAACTGAAAGTAAGATTCCACCACTTGTAGGGGGAGCCGTTCACAATAAACTCCATTCCGTAGTTGCGCGCCGACGTAAGGTTTTGAAATGTAACAACGGTAACCCCATCAGGTCTTACTTCGCGGTAGCGTTGGATATAATCTGTTGTAAATCGCGCATAACCTGTGGTTGTTACATTCATCTTTCCAATCATCCGGTTGTATTCCAGCTCGTAACTGTCGGTATATTCGGGTTCGAGAAAGGGATTTCCTTTGCGGATGTTCAACGGGTCTTCGTAATTGGTAAAAGGATTCAATGCCCTTCGGCCGGGCCGGTTGATGCGCTTACTGTACGATGCTTTGAACTGCGATTTTTCATTTGGTTTGTAGGTCACAAACGCGCTGGGGAAAATAGAGAAATAGTCTTTGGTGAAAAATTCATTCGTAGTAATCAGTTCCGATTCAGTGTTTGCAATCTCACTTCTCACGCCAACCTGGTACCCGAATTTTTTAATGCTCTGCCGGTACTGGGCATAAATGGCGTGAAGCTGATCGCGATAAATAAACTGGTTGGTCCGGTTTATATCATTGAAGTACGTTCCCGTGGTGTCGTTAATTTCCTCCGCACGATAGTCGGTATCAAACTCACGGATGGTTGCCTTATAACCCGCTTCTACTTTGCGGGTTTCTCCAATCGGGTGTTCATAGTCGGCAGCTGCAGTGTAAATAGCATTTTTTTCGTCGGTATAATCACGCTGGTAGGCGGGTGTAAATGGAGCCGGAGTTAAATCGTTGTAGTAGGGCACCTGGTCATATACCTGGTCTTCACTGCTCTCATCCAGTGAGGCGGTACCAATTACATTCAGTATGCGTCCCTTTTGTTTGAAATAATGACGGAATGCCAGTTCACCTTCCACGTTGGTGTTTAATCCGGTGCCACGGGTGAATCGTTTGTACAGTGAATCCTGGTTCATTAGCGCGTCAAACTCACGGTAATAAATCCATTCATTTTCATCCTCATCACCGGTGTTGTACAGCGCACTGGCAGATATGGTATTCCGGTCATTGATGTTAAAATCAACACCGGTTTTTAAATTGTGATTGTTACGAAAATCCTTACTTCCCTCCTCCTGGGTTAAAATTTCGGTGGTGCCGCCAAAATAAGTTTCACGATAAGAATCGCCGGTAAATTTCCGGATGTCTTTATTGTATCCATAATTTCCGTAAACGTTCCACGGACCTTTGCGGTAACTAAGCGAAAGGTTGCCGCCGTAACGGTTTTCAAACGTTGTATTTAAACCAACGTTCCCCGTGAACCCTACCAGTTTATTTTTTTTGGTAACGATATTGATGATCCCCGAAATACCGTCAGGGTCATACTTCGCCGAAGGGTTGGTAATAACTTCAACATTTTCAATGGCAGATGCGGGAATGGACTCAAGCAGTGATTTTCCTCCTGAACCGGTGAGGCCGGATGGCCGCCCGTCAATCAAAATAGATACATTTTCATTTCCGCGCAAACTTACATTGCCATCGGCATCCACTTCAACGCTGGGTAAATTCTCGAGCACATCCTTTACATTTCCCCCGGTTGCTACTGCCAGCTGATCGGTGTTGTAGGTTTTTTTATCGATATTGTTGATGATAAAACTTTTGTCGGCGGTTATTTCAGCGCCTTCAAGCATCTTTGCTGAAATTTTAATTTTAATAACACCAATATCTGTCACCGGCGGCGAACCCTGTGGCCTGAGTATTATTCGCTGCTGATACCTCTCATATCCAATAAAGGCAATCTCCAGCTGAAATGCTCCGGCGGGTAAGTTTTCGAGCTGGAATTCACCCTGCGAGTTGGCTATAGTTCCCGATACCAGTGACGAATCACGCATTTTTTTCAAGGCGATGGTCGCGAATTCCAATGGCTGATTGCTGTCGGAATCGTATACTTTTCCTTTAATGATATAGGACCCGCTATTTGATGAGGGTATTTGACCCACGGATGCATCCATGCTGATGAAAATGAAAAGAACGGTACTTAAAAAACCGTGTAAGGTTATGTCTTTGAAACTCATAATATTATCTAAAGGATTTGTTTTGATAGCAAAAATAGGCAATAGCACGCAATGTAGTCTGACATACAGGGATGCAAAAAGTTTACCCGATGCATTAAATTAACTGAGGAGTCTTTTTGTTCAGCAGCATTGCACCTGGCAGGGTAATGAGGTAAACAAAACTTAAAGCCAGGTTTTGTGAGAAATAAATCAAAATAGCAAACTGTGCCAGCCAACCGGCGGGAACAAGAATCATCCCTGAAGCAAATGCAACCGAATTATTGAATTGCGGATCTTTTATTTTTAGTTTCATGATAAGACTGATTGTTGCAAAGGCAAGCAGATTGTTTATAAAGGAATAATAGTTAATAAATTTTGCAGCCACAGGTAACCGGAATTTGTTTAATGGAATATCCGGGTCTCTTGATTCCGGGTTCTGTACTAATTTGTCATGCCTGAGCTGCTCAGCCAGGTCATCGCGAACATTTCGGTACAATTGAATATCCCTGATTTTTTCCAGGTAACGGTCGCCGGGAATATGTCAAATAAGTTTTTGAAGTGAATCTGCCGTTGATTCAAGCAGGGCTTTTTCAAAAGCCATTTCACTTTGGGTTTGGTCCTTCACGGTATTTATGAAAGTAGCTTTTCCAAAATTCACAAGTACTCGCGTCCCGAATCCTTTAGTTCCTTCATACTGTATTCCAACCGGAACAATGGCGGCGTTGACATGATAGCGGGCCGCATAAGCAACCCGGGTGAAGCCTTTTTGTAGCGGGCGCAGCTGATACCGGTTACCGTGGTTTCCCTCTGCAAAAACGAGTATGGAATCGCCCCTGTTAATTTTATCCGCGAAAGCGTTAATGGCGTTCTCATTATTTTTAAGACTGCCAAACCCATCCCGGAAACGGAAAACCGGAAGCATTTGAAAAAGATATAACAACCGGGCTAAAACAGGATTCTTAAAAACATCCGCTCGTGCAGCAAACCACAAGTTGTGACGGGTGCTGCATGCAACGAGCACAGCATCGAGAAATGCGTTTTGATGATTGGCGACAAAAATTACCGGTGAATCGGGTATATTTTCTTTGCCGGCTACCTGCCATTTTCCAAAGAAAAATGACAGTGCCATACGGCTGTAAACCTTGACTGAATTATAAAACAGTTTTTTCAAATCAGGCAATGTTATTTCTAACCTGTTATTTGTTTACGTGATTCCGAATGCAAATTTCAAAAAATCGGGAAAGTATTGCGACCAGGTAGACTGGTTGTGTGAGCCTCCTCTTGCTATACATAATTGCAGGTGATGGCAGTGGCTAAAATTTTTCGACGCCAGCAGATCAAACATATCCATGGTATCATCCACCGAATCAATTACTCCGTTCTGGTTTCGGTCGTTATGTTCGTCGTTGGTTCCGGCCATGAGCCAGGTACGGAATGGAAGGACGAATTGAAGAGTTCTGATTTTGGTAAAAATAATACGGTCGTTTTCGGTATACCCATCGACATATGATTTTTTACGCCACCACAACGACCCGCTGAATACACCGGTGCCTCCGAAAATATGATGGTTGGAAATGGCGATATCGAGCGCTGACAATCCTCCCAGGGAGCAACCGGCAAAAAAAGTATTTACTCGTTTATACGACTTAAGGGTTTTAGAATGAACGGCAGGCAGCAGTTCATCTAAAACAAACTGCTCATAAAGATTTGCTTTGTCTCCCCGGCGGAGGTAGTCGGGATAACCCGAAACGCCATATTCCCGCAACCGCTCTCCCGCTTTTATGGCAACACACGTAAAGGGCCTGGTTACCTCTTCCGATACAAGCTGTTGCATGGATCCAGGAATATTCAGTGAATCCAGGTCCTGGCCATCGTTTACCAGTAACAGGCCCGGCTCATACCGGCTAAAACAATAACTGTCAATTACTTCAACAACAACTTTTCGCTGCAGCAGGGCCGAGGCAATGGTGAATGAAAACCGGCGTATGGAACTATTTACCTTTTGATATTCAACAATCTCCATAATCTGCTTGATGTTGGCAAGGTCGCATTTATTCTCCAACGTTGCTTCGGTGACCGTTAAACTTTTCAACAGGCAAATGCAAAAGGCTTTTTCGTAAATTTGAAAAAAATCGACCTGTGAAAGAACAACATATCCGCTGGCATTCGCCTGTTTTGGGAAAGCAGATGGATCTTCTCATTTTTGGTGAGCAGGGCTATCCGGTAATAGTTTTTCCTACATCCATGGGTAGTTATACCCAAAACAAAGATTTCCACCTGATTGATGCGGTATCGAAATTTGTTGATGAGGGGCTGGTTAAAATATTTACCCCTTCAAGTATCGATAACGATTCGTGGTACAATAAAAATATTCATCCAGCTGAACGGGCAAAAAATCATGTGTTATACGACAGGTTTATTGTTGAGGAAATTGTTTATCCTGCTCTGCGCGACACGGGCCATACAAAAGCCGCTTTCGCGGGATGTAGTTTTGGGGCCTATCATGCCACTAATTTCGGATTGCGCCATCCTGAACTAACCGGATACATCATAAACATGGGCGGGGCATTTGATATTAAAGATCAGGTTCAGGGATATTATGACGACAACATTTACTTCAATAATCCGCCCGATTATTTACCGGGGCTGCACGACGAGCGGTTGAAGGACATTGGAATGGTGTTCGGTACCGGAACCAACGATATGTGCATGAACGCAAATATCAGTTTGTCGCGGGTGCTCGATAGTAAGGGGATCCCGCACCTGCTTGACGTAAGACAGGGAGCGGTTCACGACTGGCCTGTGTGGCGTGATATGTTTCCCGATTACCTGGCACTGATGTTAAATAAAGAGCAGGAAAAAACCGCAGTTGGAAATTAATTTAATTTTTTATGAAAAAAATAGGTGTTTTACACGGACAGGAAAATATTTTTCCTCAAACTATTATTGATAGTATCAATTCCAGAAATGAACCCGGTATTACTGCGGAGCTGGTTAAAATTGATAAGCTCGTTCAGGGACAGCCGTCGGGTTATGATGTGATCATTGACCGCATTTCGCATGACGTACCTTTTTACCGCGCCTGGGTAAAAAATGCCGCTGCGTTTGGTGCCACGGTGCTCAATAACCCGTTCTGGCTCGATACTGAAGAAAAATATATTGCCAATACAATCGCCTTGCAGCTGGGTATCCCGGTTCCAAAAACAGTTTTGCTTCCCGGAAACCTGCACCCTCCCGATACCAACGAGAATTCATTCCGGAACATGATTATGCCGCTCGACTGGGAAACTATTTTTAGTCATATAGGCTTTCCGGCATACATGAAGCCTTATTCGGGTGGGGGATGGAAACATGTATATAAAATAAATAATCCCGAGGAACTTTATGCAAAACACAGTGAAACGGGTGTCCTGGTAATGCTGCTGCAAGAGGAGATTGTGTTTGATGCATATTTCAGGTGTTATTGTATTGGGGAATCTAATGTAAGGCTTATGCCCTATGAGCCCCGCAACCCGCACCATCTTCGTTATGTGGCCGATTTTCCACATGTAAGTGAAACGTTAAAATCGCAAATGCGCGGGTATGCGTCACTGATAAATAAGTCGCTGGGATATGTCATTAATACTATTGAATTCGCCATACGCGACGGCATACCGTATGCCATCGATTTTACCAATCCGGTACCCGACGCCAACCCCGATTCGGTCGGACAGGAAAACTTTGAATGGCTTATAGGAGCCGTAACGGATATGGTTATACGTCGTACCAAAGATCACCGCGAAGGAATGAGCAATCTCAACTGGGGAAGTTTTTTACGTGAATCGATGCATGGCAAACTCACCGGTTCACCGATGCAGGCTGCATGGTAGCAATTTATAACAGAAGGCTTTAACGAAGTGGATTAATTCAGGATATCATCAATAGTTACATCCGTTAACTCACGTAAGAATTCATTTTAAAGTATTTCAGAACAAATTAATATTTCATTTATGTCGCAACCAATTCTTTCTTCCCTTGATACAAATAAGCTGGTTACACCCGAAGTGCAGCCGGTTGATTTGAGCAACCTGCCACCATTTACCCTGGGTATTGAGGAGGAGTTCCAGGTGATCGATCCTGAAACGAGGCAACTCCGTTCGCACATGCACCAGATTGTTGAGGGAGGTAAGGTTGTATTGAAGGAGCAGGTTAAATCGGAAATGCACCAGTCGGTTGTTGAAGTGGGGACCAACATTTGCAGAAACATTAAGGAAGCAAAAGCCGAGGTAATTTATTTGCGGAAAATGGTAGCCGAGCTTGCCGGTAAACAGGGATTAAAGATAGCCGCATCAGGAACACATCCGTTTTCATTGTGGCAGGATCAGCTCATAACCGACAATCCGCGTTATCATGAAATAGTAAACGAAATGCAGGATGCCGCCCGGTCGAATCTTATTTTTGGTTTGCATGTTCATGTGGGTATACAAAACCGTGAGCAGGGCATTAAGCTCATGAATTCGGCACGGTATTTTTTGCCGCATATTTTTGCTTTATCAACCAACTCCCCTTTTTGGGAAGGAAGAAATACAGGCTTCAAGTCGTACCGGGTAAAAATATTTGATAAATTTCCACGAACAGGCATCCCCGACTTTTTTTCGAGTGCCGAGGAGTACGACCGTTATATCAATTTGCTGATAAAAACGAAATGTATCGATAACGGTAAGAAAATATGGTACGACCTGAGGCTGCATCCTTTTTTTAATACCATTGAGTTTCGCATATGCGATGTTCCCATGAGAGTTGATGAAACCATAGCCCTGGCGGCACTGATGCAGGCCATTGTGGCCAAGCTGGTAAAGCTGATGGAACAGAATCTCGATTTCAGGCAGTATGGTCGGGCACTTATTATGGAGAACAAGTGGCGTGCCGCACGGTATGGCATTGAAGGAAAGCTCATCGACTTCGGAAAAGAATGCGAGGTACCGGTACCGGAACTAACAGGGGAACTGCTTGCATTTGTTGATGATGTGGTAGATGAACTGGGCAGCCGCGATGAAATTAATTATATCCGTACTATTATAGACAACGGAACAGGCGCCGAACGGCAGTTGGCTGTTTATGAAAAAACCAAAGACCTCAATAAGGTTGTTGATTATATCATTGAAGAGACCAACAGCGGACTCTGAGATGGGAGTTGAATTTCATATTGCGGATTCATTTCTTATTTTATAACATTGCACTCCTTTTGCCATGGATTGTGAGGGCATTGGAATTTATACCGGCCTAAAGCATTGAAACCAATTCGTATTGCCATATTAGATATGTATGATCGGCACCCCAATCACGGGATGCGCGGTATAAAACAAATCATCGAGGACCAGGTATTTCCGAATGAGTGGAAAGTTTTTGACGTTCGTGCACGCGGTGAGTTGCCTGGAACAGATTATGATATTTATATTGCATCCGGCGGGCCGGGAAATCCGGTTTCCGACGGAGAGGCGTGGGACAGGGACTGGAAGAATCTGATGCAGGCCTTATGGGACCACAATTGTGAAGGTAAAGAAACGAAAAAGTATGTCCTGCTCATTTGTCATTCCTTTCAGATGCTGGTGCATCACTGGAAACTCGCTGAAATATCAAAACGACGCTCCACGGCATTCGGGATTTTTCCGATTCATAAAACTGCAGCCGGCGAAAAGGATCCGCTGCTTTCATCACTGGAGGAGCCGTTTTACGCGGTTGATTCGCGCGACTGGCAGATAGTGAAACCCAACAGGCCGGCGCTAAAGCAAATGGGAGCGAAACTTTTATGTATTGAAAAGGACCGCCCGCATGTACCTTATGAAAGGGCCACCATGGGCATCCGTTTTTCGGATGAGTTTGCAGGATTTCAGTTTCACCCTGAAGCGGATGAATTTGGAATGAACTTATATTTTCAGCGACCCGAAAAACGGAAACAGATTATTGAATCGCACGGGGAACGAAAATACCGGCAGATGATAGAGTACCTGAAAGATAAAAGCAAGATTCAGCGAACTTACAGTACCATTATTCCGCTATTTCTTCAGCAGAGTGTAATGAATCTGCGGAATTTTAACCTGCCTGTTTGATTTCATTACTGGAATTTTACATGAAGGAGGGATATATGATTAACCGCCAGGTAATTTTACT
>CAZPKJ010000031.1:0-7301 GCA_964587075.1 uncultured Flavobacteriaceae bacterium
AACAGATTTATCAGGAAGGATTGTTGTAAATGAAATAATGCACATCAATGAAGGAACCAGTGTTCACCATATTGATGTGTCGGATTTGATTCCCGGACTGTATTTCATAGAGATCACCGGCAATAACACCCGCTCGGTACATAAGTTTATTCGAGAATAATTGAATTCGTTATGAATTAAATAATAAAGAGCCGTTCAACAGAACGGCTCTTTATTATTGCAGGAATTTGTTCGATTACAGAAAAGAAAAAGTTTTAATTCATCATCCTGATCTTTTCAACCAGGTCGGCAAGGCGGTTTGAATAACCCATTTCATTGTCGTACCAGCCAACAATCTTAATCATATTTCCTATCACCGATGTCAGTTGCGCATCAAAAATGCAGGAGAATGGGTTACCCACAATATCAATGGATACAATCGGGTCGTTGGTGTACTGAAGGATACCGGCCAGTTTTTTTTCGGAGGCTTCTTTGAAAATATTGTTTATTTGTTCAATAGTTCCGGGTTTTCGCACAACACAGGTGATATCGGTCAATGACCCATCGGGAACAGGAACACGAATACCGGCGCCTCCTATTTTCCCTTTTAATTGCGGAAACACTTCGGTTATCGCTTTGGCTGCACCGGTAGTAGTAGGAATGATGGAAGTTGCTGCGGCACGCGCCCTGCGCAGATCCTTGTGTGGCGCGTCATGAAGATTCTGGTCGCCGGTATAAGCATGAACCGTTGTGATATAAGCGCCTTCAATGCCAAAATGCTCATCAATCAGCATTATCATGGGGGCGGCATTGTTGGTTGTACAGGATGCATTGGAAATAACTTTATCAGCAGAGGTGAGTAAGTGATCGTTTACACCAAGTACAATGGTTTTCATATTGTCTTTGGCAGGTGCTGAAAGAATTACTTTTTTAGCTCCTGCTTTTACATGAAGCATTGCGGCTTCACCGGTTGTGAATTTTCCTGTAGATTCAATTACCAGGTCTACCTTATAATTTGACCAGGGCAGCAACGAAGGATCCTTTTCAGCGAATACGGGTATTTCACGACCATCTACGATAAGGCTCTTTTCTCCTGCAGTTACTTCTGCATTAAAACGACCGTGTATAGAATCGTATTTCAAAAGATGAGCAAGCGTAACACTGTCGGTGAGGTCGTTAACAGCAACAACCTGAACATTCTCATTACGGATAAGGTTCCGCAATGTAATCCGGCCAATACGGCCAAATCCGTTGATTGCAACCCTGAACTTATTTTTCATAGTTGAAATGGTTTTAAAGTAACTAAAAAATCAGCGAAAGCTAAAAAATGTGCCGTTCGGCGTGATAGGATGAACGTACCAATGGCCCGCTTTCGACATACCGGAACCCCATTTTGAGTCCATCTTCCTTAAGACTGGCAAAAACATCGGGATGAATAAACTCCGAAACAGGCAGATGTGATTTTGTGGGTTGTAGATATTGTCCCAATGTAAGTATTACCACTCCTGATTCACGAAGGTCGTTCATGGAATCGAGTATCTCCTCTTTTGATTCACCCAAACCGAGCATAATTCCCGATTTGGCATGTACACCGGCTGAGGATATACGTTTTAATACTTCGAGGCTTCGATCATATTTTGCCTGTATGCGGACTTCTTTTGTAAGCCGCCTCACTGTTTCAAGATTGTGAGAAATTACTTCGGGCTTTTCATCAATAACCAGTTGCAGGTTTTGCCATTTTCCCTGAAAGTCGGGAATCAATGTTTCCATGGTCGTTCCAGGTGAATGCCGGCGGATGGCACGAATGGTTTCCACCCATATTTGTGCACCTCCGTCGTGCAAATCGTCGCGATCGACCGAAGTAATAACACAATGCTTCACTTTCATCAGGCGAACCGATTCGGCTACTCTGAATGGTTCATTTTTATCAACAGCTGATGGACGTCCGGTAGCGACTGCACAAAATCCGCAGGAGCGTGTACAAACATTTCCTAAAATCATGAAGGTTGCTGTACCTGCACCCCAGCATTCGCCCATATTGGGGCAGTTTCCGCTTTCGCAGATGGTGTGCAGTTTATTTTCACTTACCAGCTGCCTCACTTTACGGAACTCTTCTCCCACAGGTAACTTCACCCGTAACCAATCCGGTTTACGGGGTTTAAGTTCTTTGTTTTCGGATGTTATGATTTCAGCCATACAATTTCAGGCTCCAAAATTACCACTTTCTCCCGTAAAGGAGGTTGATATAAAAGTTAAAGTAAAACTGGTTATTTTCTGTATTGGCCATGATTGGGATCTCTTTGCCATACGCATCTATGGAAATGCCGGTTTCAATCAATTTAATATCTTCCGACCATGATCCGTATTCAAATGATATTCCCAGTTTCCCATAGGCTCCGGGGTAAGGTCGTATTTCTGAAATACCATTGGTGAAAGGTGCTCTTCCGTATATATTATCTACATAGTGGATGTCGGGATTGTACTTTTCAACTACCACCTCAAACTCCCGTTCATTGCCGGTAGGATAGAGGATGTTCAGATAAACAGGTTTGGCTAATCCTACCGATAACCCCGCGGTGTAATTGAGCCGGACTTCAACACCGCTTCTTTCGGCCTTGCTGAATAATACTTTGTGTTTGCCAATACCGGTTCTGATTACCGTAAGTGTATTCATCTTCCCATAAAAAAAGGATTTGGCATTGTCGAAATAGGGATTTACCGAACGCACCTCTTTTGGATGTTTGATGCTGACTATTTCGGCCTCAATAACTCTTTTTTTATAACCTGTGATATTGGTACCACGACGGAAATCAACACCCCAGCCGCTGCTGTGTATGTTTAAGCCAAGGGCCCATTCTTTTTTCAACAGAGGGGGTTTTTCTTCCTGATACTCGTACGGGTTTATTTGTGCGAGCAGAAAAAACGGGCAAACTAAAAGTATGAATGATAACAGAATCCGCATTTTCATCAATCTGTAAACAAAGATAAGGATTTTTTACTCACCTATTTCCTAATTTTGGCTCATGCATATTATTGAAACCACTTATGCCGGCGCACTGCGTACAGAAGCGGTTCACCTCAAATCGTCGGTAACTATTACTACCGACGCACCCGTTGATAACAAAGGGAAAGGGGAATCGTTTTCACCTACTGATTTGCTAGCCGCCTCACTGGGGAGTTGTATGTTAACAATAATTGGAATAGCATCTGACACACAGGGGTTTAACATTGACGGCACGCGCCTTGAGATATCCAAAATTATGGCCTCCAACCCCAGGCGTGTCAGCGAAATACACATCAGCTTTCATTTTCCGCATCGTGAATATTCCGAAAAACAAAAGGACATCATTCGTAAATCGGCGTTAACCTGTCCTGTAGCACTCAGTTTACACCCCGATATTATTCAAAAGGTGGATTTTAATTTTACCAACGTGTGATGATCCCTGAAAATTTTGAACCCCGTTTTATGGAAAGAGCTGTTGAGCTGGCCCGTAAAGGATCTGAATCGGGTAAAGGCGGTCCCTTTGGCGCTGTGGTAGTTAAAGATGGTGTTATAGTTGGTGAGGGCTCCAATATGGTTTCGGCTACTAACGATCCGAGCGCACACGCGGAGGTGGTTGCCATACGCAATGCATGCAGGACCCTGAACGATTTTCAACTTACCGGATGTGTTATTTATACTTCCTGTGAGCCGTGTCCCATGTGCCTGGGTGCCATCTACTGGGCCAGGCCTAAGCAGGTTTTTTTCGCAAGCCTGAAAAAAGATGCCGCTCAGGCGGGATTTGACGATGCTTTCATTTATGATGAAATTCAGGCTTCTCCCAAAAACCGGCAGATTCCAATGCATTTTGTACCTGACAATTCGGTGTTGGCAATTTTTAGAAATTGGATCAGCAATCCAAACAAAGTTTCTTACTGATAGATTTTCTGCGTATGGGCTCCGTTATCCGGAGAAACCCAGATACGGAACAAAAATTATAAGCGCAACCGCCAAGGCTCCGGCCGACGCAACCAGAACTGCCGCCGCCGAAACATCTTTTATAGTTCCCGCCAGCTCACGGTAGTTGGGAGAGATAAGATTCACCAGAAATTCAATGGAGGTATTTATCAGTTCAATTACAATAACCAGTGTTATAGCCAGTATCAGCGAAACCCATTCGGTTTGGCTCATATCAAAGTAAATTCCGGCGCCGGTAACACCAGTTCCGGCAAGTACATGAAAACGGAAATTTGGTTGTGTCCGGAATGCTGCCACCAACCCTTTCCAGGCAAAATAGAATGACTTCATGGGATTTTAGCTTAGGACCAGTTAAAATAAGAAAATCCGCCAACCAGGCCGGTTAGCGGATTTTTAAATCGGAATTACCAGTTTAGGATCTTGCCGAAGGCTGATGTTTTACTGGCATGTTCTTTCCATATGCCGGGCACTTTTCGCGGGGCTTGCAGGAACTTACGAGGCCTATGGCCATTACAACAAGAATGATTGCTGATAATTTTTTCATTTTATTGATTTAATGATGATGGCTGTAAGGCCTAATAATTAAGTTGTTGCAAATAAACGAAACACTTTTCAATAATCCGGCCGGTGTTAATAAGTCGGCAAGGTTATTAACAACGAATCCTTACATTGAATGTTTCGTGAAATTAACATTTTTACCAATATCTCGGACAAATAGGTGAATTTTACCGAAATTTAATAATAAAACCGGCAAAAGTCAAATGCAACAAACACTTTCTGAAACCATTAAGCCACAAATTGAAGAAAGCTGGAAAAAGGTACTTTCGGGCCAGTTTGATTCAGCATCGTTCAAAAGCCTCAGGCAGTTTTTGTTGGATGAAAGGCAGCAGGGTCATACCATTTACCCTCCCGGTAATCTTATTTTCAATGCTTTTAATACAACACCATTTCACCAGGTTAAGGTGGTCATCCTTGGACAGGACCCATACCATGGACCGGGTCAGGCGAACGGATTGTGCTTTTCGGTAGCCGATCATATACCGGTTCCACCCTCATTACAGAATATTTTTAAGGAACTCCGCTCCGATTTGGGAATACCTGTACCCGCTTCGGGCAATCTCATCAAATGGGCGCAGCAGGGAGTATTGATGCTAAATGCAACACTTACGGTTAGAGCCTCAGCCGCCGGATCGCACCAAAACAAGGGTTGGGAGCAATTTACCGATTCGGTGATCCGTTCTTTATCGGAGCAAAAAACAAAACTGGTTTTTCTGCTTTGGGGTAAATTTGCTCAGGCAAAAGCAACCCTCATTGATCATTCGAAACATCATATCCTGACCGCTGCCCACCCTTCGCCATTTTCGGCATACAATGGCTTCTTTGGATGCAGACATTTTTCCGTCACCAATGACCTCCTTGCAAAAAACGGTCTTGAACCCATCGACTGGAACCCGGCATAACCTATGAATCCGCCCCGACTGAACATAATTTTACTTGTAAGTGTACTGCTTTTGTTGTTTTCCTTGCCGGGATGGCTGAAAGGTCAAACACATCTTGTAATAACAACAAAAGATATCCCCGCAAGGGAAATCACCCGGATCCTACCCAATGAAAGGCAGAAAGACTCACTCACTGCCATACGGGAACTAAATTCTTTACTTGCGGGTCTTTTCGACAAAGGATATCTGGGAGCATCGGTCGATTCTCTTTTTGGGAATAAGGATACTCTCAGGGCAATTCTTCATCCCGGAATACGGTACGAATGGATGAAACTCAGCAACGGAAATATGGATGAGGGATTATTGTCGGTGGCAGGGTTTCGTGACAAACTTTACCATGAAAAACCATTGCGGCCCGGAAATTTGTTGAAGATGAACCAAAAGATTCTGGGGTATCTCGAAGATCATGGCTATCCGTTTGCCAGCCTGCGTTACGACAACTTTCAATTTGAAGAAGGCCTTGTAGCAGCCTCACTTTATCTGAACGCAGGAAAAAAAATTACAGTGGACAGTGTACTCGTCAGAGGCAATTCGAGATTTACGAAAACATATATTCATAGTTACCTTTCGGTGAAACCGGGCGATTTATACAATGAAAGTATCATACGGAAAATACCCAACAGAATCCGGGAAATGCCCATGGTCACCGAAATAAGACCCTTTTCGGTGGCATTCACCGAAGAAACAGCCAGGGTTATTTTAAACCTCGACGACAAGAAAGCCAGTCAGATTGATGGTATAATCGGAGTATTACCTGATAATGTCAACGCAGGAAAAGTGCAGATAACTGGTGATTTGAGAATCCGGTTGCTGAGCTCATTCGGCAAAGGTGAACTGTTCGATCTCAACTGGAAACAGCCCGCCGCTAAAACGCAGGACTTTAAGGTTCGTTTAAATTACCCCTTTGTGCTTAGCAGCCCGTTTGGGGTTGATTTAAAACTGGGTATTTATAAAAAAGACACCTCATACCTGGAGGTGGCACTGGGATTCGGCATTCAGTTTTTGTTAAAAGGGGGTAACTATCTGAAAGTATATGTTGATGATAAAAAATCAACGTTATTGTCGACGAAAATTTATGAGTCGGCCACACAATTACCACCTTTTGCCGACATCCGGAAAACGAGTTATGGAATCGGTCTTAAAACATCACGGCTCGATTACCGTTTGAATCCCCGTAAGGGTTATAACGCTGAATTTATAGCTGGAACAGGCAACCGGACCATTAAGAAAAACGCAAAGCTTCAACCCGAAATTTACGACAGTCTTGAACTGAAAACGGTCCAGTATAATGGTGAAGGGAATTTTGATATTTATTTTCCGTTGTTCTCGCGTAACGTTATCAACCTGGGTGCCATGGCAGGCAGTTTACAGGGCGAAAATACGTTCAGCAACGAACTCTACCGTTTTGGCGGACTTAACAGCCTCAGGGGTTTCGATGAGGAATCAATTTCAACATCAACGTATGTTATGGGAAAAATTGAGTTGAGGTATATCCTGGAGCAAAACTCCTACCTGTTTGTTTTTTTTAACGGTGCCTGGTACGAAAGGAATGTCCGTTCGGAATATATAAATGATACCCCGGTTGGTTTTGGGGCGGGAATTACCTTTGAAACCAGGCTTGGTATATTCTCCTTTAATTACGCGCTGGGCAGGCAGTTTAACGATCCTGTACGGATAAGGTCGGCAAAAATTCATTTCGGACTGGTTAATTATTTCTGATTACAATTTGAATTTGTATAACTTTAAAGCCGGTAAAACTTTTACATGATTGATATGGAATCAACAACAATTTTCGTTGCAGTACTAGTCAGCCTTTTCGCAGGCGGTGTTATTGCGTGGTACATCGCGAAAGCGAAATTCAATAC
>CAZPKJ010000031.1:7311-17817 GCA_964587075.1 uncultured Flavobacteriaceae bacterium
ATACATCCGGCGGCATCAGCGAATCAGATTTTCATTCACTGAATACCGAGAAAAGCCTCATCGAACAACGATACAACGACATGAAGCAGGCAGCAGGGATCCTGCAATCGGAGCTGGGGGAGGTGAATCAGAAAAACACAAACCTTCATATTGAACATTCACGTCTTGAAACGTTAAACCGGACTTTACTTGAAAGGCTGGAGACACAGAAGCAGGAGATAGATGAATTGCACCGGAAAATGCAGGAGCAGTTTGAAAGTATTGCAAGCAAAATTGTTTTGAATAACAGCCGGATGATCCAGCAGCAACATTCCGACAAGTTAAATGATTTGCTGAATCCACTACGCGAAAAAATTGATAAGTTTGAAACCACGGTAACAACAACACACAAGGAAAATATTCGTGAAAACCAGTCATTGAAAGAACAGCTGAAGCAATTGCAGGAGCTGAATAAATCCATTGGCGATGAAGCCCGCAATCTGACCACTGCTTTAAAGGGACAGGTGAAAACCCAGGGCAACTGGGGAGAGCTTATCCTGGAAACGATTCTTGAAAAATCAGGACTGGTTAAGGACCGTGAATATTTTATTCAAACCAGCCTGGTATCGGAAGAAGGAAAAAGAATGCAGCCGGATGTACTGGTAAAGCTTCCTGAGAATAAAACGATCATTATTGATTCAAAAGTAACCCTGGTTGCTTATGAAAAGTATTCGAGTGCCGATACTTCTTCCGAAAAAGAGTTGGCGCTTAAAGAACATATCAATTCGGTTCGCCGTCATTTAAAGGGGTTGGGTGAAAAAAAGTACCAACAGTTGTATGAAGTAAATACTCTGGACTTTGTATTGCTGTTTATTCCTATTGAGCCTGCTTTCTCTACGGCAATTCAGCACGATAACGAGTTGTTCAACGATGCGTTCGAGAGTAACATTGTTATTGTAAGTCCTTCAACACTCCTGGCTACACTTCGTACTATATCTAGTATCTGGAAACTGGAGTATCAGAATAAAAATGCCATGGAAATTGCCCGGCAAAGTGGCGCGTTGTATGATAAGTTCACCGGGTTCCTTGTCGATTTCCAGAAACTGGGGGATACTTTATCCGTTTCACAAAAGGCGTGGGACAGTGCGTTTAACAAATTAACAGCCGGAAGAGGGAACCTGGTAAACTCGGTGGAGAAACTCAAAAAACTGGGCGCCGGCGCTTCAAAATCCATTCCGCCCGCTTTCTTAAATGGAAGTGATGATGAAACGGATGAAGAAACGGATGAAACCACTTAAATTTATTCATGAGAAGCAGATTTACATATCTTATTATTTTTATTGTCCTTGTTTCCTGCTCGGGGCAGAAACGCCTCAGCAATCAAAACCTGGCGTATCAATATACACAAGGACTCAACCTGGTACATCCATATTACCGGGTTTATAATATCTCGCCGGATACTTCCAGGTTGTTTTTTCATATTGACCCCGACGAATTGTTGTTTGTGAGCGACGACTCGCTATACCAGTTTAAATCATCTTTTTCAGTTTCTTATAAATTATTGAGCGGTTACGAGTCGAAAGCATGGCTTGATTCAGCAACAAGATTTTATGAATACGAAAAGAGAAACAATAATGATTTTATCATTCAGGACCATATTGATATCAGGGCCCCCGACAGCGCCGATTATATACTTCAGGTTACCTTATCGGATTTAAACCGACAGCAGGCATTCACCGATTTCATTACCGTACGGCGTGTTGGCCTGCAGCCCGCTAACGATTTCATTTTATTCGATTCAAAGTGGAACCGTCCGCTAATCAAGGAATATATTGATGAGCCCGCATCGGTTACTTTACATACATACAATAAATCGAGGAGTAAAATTTATTTGCGCTACTTTAAAAATACATATCCGCTTTCACCACCACCATTTTCATCCAGCGAGTTAAAGCCGTTAAGCTATTCGGCCCATGAAACCAGACTGCTGGATTTAGCGGAAAGCGACAAATTTCTCCTTGAAAAGCCCGGTATCTACCATTTTCAGTTTGATACTATGATTAAATCGGCATTTACTTTTTTTTATTTTGAGGAAGATTATCCAAATCTTACTTCCACCGAGAGTTTGATTGAATCAATACGCTACCTGACCACGCGACAGGAGTTCGACAAAATAATGAACAGCAGTAATAAGAAGGAAGCGGTTGACAGTTTCTGGCTTACCATGGCCGGGAGCCGCGAAAGAGGACGAACCCTGATCAGGAGTTATTATTCGAGAGTGCAAATGGCCAATAAGTTATTCACCTCCTATATGGAAGGATGGAAAACCGACAGGGGATTGATTTATATTATTTTTGGTTCCCCGGTTTCGGTTTACCGGAACGAGAAGAGTGAGTCATGGAATTACAGTCAGAGTTCTTTCCACGGTTCATTGAGTTTTACATTCGAGAAACTATACAATCCCTTTACCGATAACGATTACAAATTACGCAGAAGCCATTATTATGAGATCCCATGGTATAAGGCTGTCGACAGCTGGCGCGATGGTAGAGTAGTAAACAACAACGATTGATGAAACGGGAAACATTCGAAAGCGGAAACTCTGAAAGTGACTATACACTCATATTTGGGGTACGTCCGGTCATTGAAGCAATCAGCTCAGGAAAGGAACTGGAACGAATATTTATTCAGCGTGATTTACACAATCCGCAGATCAGGGAACTGAGAAATTTACTTACTGAAAATAATTTAACTTTTCAGATGGTTCCGGTTGAAAAGTTGAACCGTATTACGCGAAAAAATCATCAGGGGGTGGTTGGTTTTTTAAGTCTGGTATCGTACGGAAAAACGGAAGATGTTGTTCCCGGACTCTTTGAGAAGGTAGAGTTTCCCCTTGTTATTTTGCTCGACCGCATCACCGATGTACGAAACTTTGGTGCCATTTGCAGAACTGCTGAGTTTACCGGTGTAGGCGCCGTTATTATCCCCGAAAAGGGTGCAGCGCAGATTAATGGAGATGCTATAAAAGCATCAGCAGGGGCACTGAACAGAATTGTTGTTTGCCGTGAACCAAACCTGAAAGAAACAATTCAGTACCTGAAGGATTCGGGATTTGCGATAGTGGGATGTACTGAAAAGGGAACAACACCTGTTTTTGATTTTCAGTTTGATAGTCCCGTGTGTATAATTTTAGGATCAGAGGAAGATGGTATTTCACCCGAGTACCTGAAACGGTGTGATGCCCGGCTTGCCATTCCCCGTGCAGGCAGCACCGCTTCACTAAATGTTTCGGTAGCCGCCGGAATGATTCTTTACGAAGTTATGAGGCAACGGGCACAAATTAAAAGCTGATTGTATGATTTACAAAGGCGAAGGATTTAATTCACGAAACTGGTTGTTTGCCATTTTAGCTATTGCGATGTTGTTACGCCTTTCGGGATTAACCGGATTTTCGTTATCAAATGATGAATTGAGTGCCCTTGCACGACTGCAGTTTGATTCAGCCCGGGAGGTGATTGATCAGGGTGTTTATGTTGACTTTCATCCTGCCGGTGTACAGTTGTTCCTTTACGGATGGACCTTATTGTTTGGATTTGGTGAATGGATAGTCCGGCTCCCGTTTGCATTAATGGGAGTTTTATCGGTACTCATGATTTACAAAGTAGGCAGGGAATGGTTTGGCGAACCAACAGGACTTCTGGCAGCTGCAGCACTAGCCGTACTTGAATACCCGTTGTTGTACAGTCAGATTGCCAGGCCCTACAGCCCCGGGCTATTGTTTAGTTTGATGGCCGCTTACTTCTGGACCAGGTTATTGTTTTCCGAAAGGCAAGAGACTGTCACCATAAAAAGTCTGATTCCTGCAATGACCGGATTTGTGCTATCTGTTTCAGCCTGTATGTACATCCATTACTTTAGTTTTATAATGGCGGGTGTGCTTTGTTTCACCGGGCTTTTTTTTATGACGCGCAAGCGGATAATTCCTTACCTGGTTTGTGGTTTTTGTATTGTTGTTTTATACATACCCCATTCCGAAATATTTTTACATCAGTTATCAAAAGGCGGAGTAGGAGGTGCCGAGGGCTGGCTGGGTCCGCCCGGTAAAGACGCGTTTTATCAGTATATCGATTACGTGTTCAACAACAACGTACTGCTGAAGTATATCTTTTTAATTATCACCGCAGGAACCGTGCTGGCATACCGCGGCAGTTTCCGTGTAACTAAATTCCACCTTCTTTCACTTATTTTTTTCGTTGTCCCTTTTTCGATCGCTTATTACTATTCTATTTATAAGAACCCGGTCTTTCAGCATTCGGTTTTGTTATTCTCATTTCCTTTCCTTTTGTTATTATTATTTGCATTTATACCCCGACAAAGTAAGGGCATTACCGTAACATTCCTGCTGTTAGTAGTTATTTCGGGTGGTGTGTACAGTACTGTTTATGCGAACGGGTATTATTCAACGCCGCACTTCTCCGAATTTCGCAAAATTGCCCGCGATGTTAAGGAGATTGATAATAAAATCGGCAAGGATGAGATCACCAGGGTAATTAATATATTTCACCCTTACTATATTAATTATTATCTTGATAAATTTAATCACCAAACAACTTTCGCGGCATATTCAATATTAAATGAAGCGGAGAAGAAAAAATTTTACCGGATTATTGATACTTGCTCAACAACCTATTTTCTTTATGCCTATTCCAATACGTATGACCCGCCCGAGTACGATATTATTATACGGTCGAAATTTCCATGGCTTGTCAGGAACGATACCATGCTGAATTCGGGATTGCGATTATACACCAGCGTTAGGTCCGATTCGTCCTTGAATATTCTCCCGTTTCTTGAAATTGAAAACGGATTCGAAGCCGCACTGTGGCCTGGTGAAGAGAATTTGCTTG
Organism: uncultured Flavobacteriaceae bacterium; assembly: GCA_964587075.1. Lineage (GTDB taxonomy): Bacteria > Bacteroidota > Bacteroidia > AKYH767-A > OLB10 > CAZPKJ01. The sequence continues at coordinate 12,198 of CAZPKJ010000031.1, forward strand.
ATTCCCTGACCAGTTACCAGGGAAAATATTCCATCCGCCTGAACAAACAGGTTGAATTCAGTCCAGGGTTGTCGGTTCCGCTGAAATCATTGTACATTGAACCAGGAAGCGCTGTTGAACTGAGCTGCGCGTTTAAAACGGATGGTGATGATAGCGGCATAAAAATGGTAATTAGCCTGGAGAAGGACCAGGTAACCTATTTGTGGAAAGGTGAAGGGATTTCGACCTTTAATCCGGGAAGCAACAATTGGTTCAGGATGTATATGTGGGCCGAATTACCCAAAGACACACCAACTGACGCGCTGCTAAAAATTTATTGCTGGAATGAAAAATTTCAAACAGCTAACCTGGATGACCTGAGAATTAAGATTTATTTACCGCGCTGATAAACCGGCTGGCCATCAATGTATGTGGCATGTACGGTTATTTTCCAGATATCGCTTTCGGTGATATTCATGATATCATCATCCAGGATTACAAAATCAGCGGCCTTATTTTTTTCAATACTTCCTTTTACTTTTTCAGTAAAGGCTCCGTACGATGGCCATATGGTAAATGAACGGAGGGCTTCCTCCCTGGTTAACCGGTTCGACGGCTCAAAACCATTTTCAGGATATCCCGACTGATCTTTCCGTGCAACGGCGGCATAAATTCCGTAGAGCGGGTTTACTGGTTCAACCGGAAAATCGCTTCCTGAAATCAGAATCCCGTTTTGCTGTAACAACATTTTATATGCATACGCACCTGTTATTCTTTCGGGCCCAATTCGTTTTTCAGCCCAATACATATCGGAAGTTGCATGAATTGGTTGTACACTTGGAAGAATATTATACCTATTGTAATAATTAAAATCGGCCTGGTTGATAACCTGGGCATGTTCTATTCTCCACCGGTTATCAGGATTTTTAGCAATGTATCTGGCATATATCTGCAACATGAGTCGGTGTGCCGAATCGCCAATGCAATGGGTGTTCATTTGAAAATCCAATTCCGCTGACAGCGCTGCCAGGCTATCCAGCTGAGAAGGTGTGTACATTAAAAAACCCCGGTGTCCGGCCTGGTCGGTGTAATCTTCAAGCAAACAAGCACCTCTTGAACCTAATGATCCATCAGCATACACCTTAAAACTTTGTACCGTTAGTGAAGGGGTAATTAGTTTTCCCTGTTTCTTATACCGGTCAGCTTCTTTAATCGAAGCCATAGCATTAACTTTCATTTTAAGCATGCCTGTTTTTTGTAACGAATCAATAAGACTGATAATACTCCAGGTAAGTCCGTTGTTTTCAAACCCCGCATCGGTTACACTGGTTATACCGGCTTCAAAACATTTATCCTGCGCGTTCAGTAACGCCTCCCGTTCCTCATCACGCGTATAACGGGGAACAACATTATAAACCAGGTCAACGGCAGCATCAATTAAAATTCCCGTAAGTTTCCCGGCTTTTTGTTCTATAAGTCCGCCTGCAATTTGTGTTTTATTATTTACGCCGGCTCTGTCGAGCGCAACCTGGTTTGCCAGTGCTGCATGGCCGTCGATGCGGAGTAAAAAAACCGGAACATCAGGAAACAAACTGTCCAGCATGGTTTTATCAGGATATTCTTTTACTTCCCAATCGTTCTGATCCCAGCCACGTCCAAATATCCAGCCACCAATGTTTTTGTCTTTGTGCCGCACCAAAGTATCCAGGGCATCCCGGAAAGATGTCGTTCCAATCAGCCATATTTTTTTAAGGTCGGAGCCATAGCCGTAAAAATGGCAATGCCCGTCGTGAAAGCCCGGAATAACGTATTTTCCCTTGAGGTCGGTCATGGAACCGGCGCGATATTTTTTTATTTCATCATCGGTCCCAACACCCACAATCAATCCATCTTTTATTGCAAATGCTGTAGCTTTTGTGAAGGCTGAATCAACCGTGTATACCGTGCCGTTATAAAAAATATGGTCAACAATAACACCACTGTTGTTACAGGATAAATATATCATCGATACCAGGGATGCAACCCAAATTGATACCGGTAAACAGAAAGAATAACGCATATTGAATAACAGGTATAGGTACTGAGTAGTGATTATTTTGTTTGTTCCTTTATCATGTGTGAAGTATTTGCCTGAGCCAGTGGCGTAATAACTACATCATTAATTACAACATGGGGGGGACGGGAAGCGGCAAAATACACCACTTCGGCAATGTCGGTCGCGGTTAATGGAACATAACCCTGATAAACCTGTGTTGCCCGGCTCCGGTCGCCCTTAAACCGAACGAGTGAAAATTCGGTTTCAGCTGCTCCGGGGTTTATGGCTGTAACCCGAATGCCATGAGGTAACAGATCAATTCGCATCGATTTACTTAATGCATCCACGGCGTGTTTTGTGGCGCAGTAAACATTACCTTTCAAATAAGCTTCTTTGCCGGCAATGCTTCCTATATTTATTATATGGCCCGATTGTCGTTCCACCATTCCGGGAATAATGGCTCTAGACACATAGAGTAATCCTTTCACATTAGTATCAATCATCACTTCCCAGTCGTCGATGTTTCCATCCTGTATGGTCGACAAACCCGATGCCAGGCCGGCATTATTCACCAGGAGATCAATTTTTTTCCAGTCGTGCGGCAGCCCGTTGACCAGTGATTCCACATCCTTACGGATTCTGACATCGAGTACCATGGAATACACCTTGGTTTCATACAGCGATTTAATTTCCTGTTCCAGTTCCTCAAGCCTGTTTTTCCGGCGGCCGGTTATAATTACATCCCAGCCATGCTCAGCGAATTTCAGGGCCGTTGCTTTTCCAAAACCCGCGGTAGCGCCAGTAATAAATGCTATTGACATATGGTAAAATTATTTAGTATGAAGTTTGCTTTTAGTATAGCTGTATGTAAAGTAAATCAGCAGTCCTGCTATCAGCCAGATAATAAACCCAATCCAGTTTTTTACATTAATCTGAGCCATCAGGTACAAACAGGTTAGCATTCCCAATACGGGAATAACCGATAAATTTCTTAGAAAACTTAATGCGGCGAGGGTTGCAAAAATGATAAAGAAAGAAAACATAGGAACCGCTTCATACGTGTGAAACGGATTGGCTTTAGTATAGAGCCATTCCTGCTGATTTTGTAAGACATAAATTACAATAAACGCGAACAAGGCCGGTATGATAAATTTTCCATTTAGGTATGGCACCTTAAAAGTTCTTTTTATTTCGCGGTTGTTTTGCAGCATTAATATACCGCCGCATACAAGCACAAACGCAAAGAGCGTTCCTATCGAACACAAATCAACAACGGTATCCATATCAATAAAAAATAAGGGAAAACCAACCAGCAGGCCCGTTACAACAGTAGCAAAGGAAGGAGTTCCAAAGCGAGGATGAACATTGGCGAATTTTTTCGGAAGCAATCCGTCGCGGCTCATGCTCATCCATATACGTGGCTGGCCCAGAGTAAATACAAGCAATACACCTGCCATGGCAATAACAGCGCTAACCGCAATGATTCCGCTGATCCATGTCAGGCCCAGCCGCGAGAATACGAAAGCAAGCGGATCTTCCACATCGAGTTCAGCATAGTTCACCATACCGGTAAGGACAAGTGAAATAAGAATATAAAGAACGGTACAAATAATCAGTGCATAAATCATACCGCGCGGAAGATCGCGTTGCGGATTATGACATTCCTCTGCGGTAGTTGAGATGGCATCAAATCCGATATATGCGAAAAACACGGCCGAAGCCCCTGCCAGAACCCCGCCAATTCCTTCGGGCATAAAGGGTATCCAATTGCCCGAGTCGACATATGCAAAACCGAGAACAATAACCATGAGAACGACCAGTAATTTCAATGCAACCATAATGTTACTGGCATTTCTCGATTCTTTTATCCCTTTATAGGCAAGCCAGGTAATGATGATGTTAATAATCATCGCCGGGATATCCAGGATAATTTTGGTTCCGGCAAATTCAGGTGCTGTTACCCAGGCGCGATAACCTTCAGAGCTGAATATTATTGAACCCTCACTTTGTTGCGTTGATTCTGCAAATGCCCTCTTAGCAGAAAAATAATCAATACCTGTCCATGCAGGCAAGTGGATGCCTTCGGGAAAACCCAGCGCAGGCAGGTGAATATGTTTCAGCATTTCGGTAAAGTATCCCGACCAGGATATCACCAATACGATATTTCCAATGGCATATTCCATAATAAGCGCCCAGCCTATCACCCAAGCAAAGAATTCTCCGAAGGCCACATACGAATAAGTATAAGCCGAACCGGAAACAGGTACCATTCCGGCGAATTCGGCATAGCAAAGGGCGGCAAAGCCACAGGCAAACGCGGTGAAAATAAAAAGTAAAACAACGGCAGGCCCACCGTCGGCACTGGCTTTTCCGATAGTACTGAATATTCCGGCACCAATAATTGCGGCAATACCCAACGCGGTAAGGTCCCTCACACCCAGATGCCTTTTTAACCTGCCACCATTAACAGATTCGTTATTGCTAACCTGCTTTAATATATCGTCAATATTTTTTTTACGGAACAGATTCATATACGCAATTAAGGTTAGTCGAAAATCTAGTCAGCTTTGTGTTCCGGACCGGGTAGCTGATCGTCACCGGTGCTGTGGTTTTTGTTATCCTGTAACCCCGAAATAATTACCGGTATAATACAAAGGAAGGGTAAAACAGGAACCTTATACCGGACTATAGCACCCATAACTGGGGTTGTAATTCCAATGAGTAAATAAACCGTAAGCACAAACATTAAACAAAACAGGACCAGATTGATATTTTTTTTCAGATTATTATAGTTGAAATAAATGAAACCGGTAGCAACAATTAAAATGAGTAAAACATTTTCAATGGCTGCAATAGTAATCAGTAAGCTTTCCGACTCCCATAAATACGGGCGGGTAAATACCGAAATAATAGCCATAGGGCTCACCGAAAAGATAGAAATCCAGTCGCTGGTTATATCGGGCAACGAAATATAACTTCCCATATCCTTGGTAACCGCATCGGCAAATGCTTCAAAATTCATCCGTTTCATGAAGATAACATTAACCGGGTCGAATCCATTCAGGAAATATTTTGCATTGAAGAAGAGCAGGCCCAATACCAGATAAACCGAAAAATATTTCAGAACAGCATGCCGGTTTTGTGTAACATGAACCCACGTAAAAGCCAGCAGGCAGGGTGTGATTAGAATTAACAGGTAGGCTTTAATATGGATGAACAGAAATCCCGCCAGGAACATTCCAAAGATGTTTCCCAGCGATTTACTTACAGTGAGTAATCGGATACAATGATAAAACATCATCCCCATGGCAAAAATCAGAATACTCTCTTTAGATGCAAGCGAAAGCCAGAACAGTACACCCGGTATGAGAAATACAGCTGAAAATATCAGATAAGGATTCTGGTTTGTAATAAGCCGGAACGCCTTAAAAATGCCCATCAGGCCAATCATGGAGATAAAAGCGAAAAATACTACATGTACATTATAAAATCCCATTGATACCAGTCCTACCAGCGCATTAAACCGAATGATAGTCCTGTTGTCGTTATACACAATATCCTCATTATTCCAGGTGTTTATAACCCCATATTTTTGCATAAATAAGT
>CAZPKJ010000031.1:17827-21631 GCA_964587075.1 uncultured Flavobacteriaceae bacterium
CATCGGCCAAACCCGACATCATTTTTGCATAGTCGGCAGGATTTTGAAGAAAACTTTTTGAAATAATTTTCGAATCCCTGTAAAACGAGTGGGAGTCGCCACCCTGATAGCGTTTAAGAAACAATTCACCCGCAAAAATACCCGCACCCACCTTCATGATAAACAAGAACACAAAAAGGTAAGTATACACCTCTTTATCATGGAACCATTTCCACTTCAAAATGATGAATCCAAACAGGCAGGTAAATAATATGACAAGAGCTGTTTCCATCAGGTTCTTTTAAACTTTGATAATAATTGCGACAATATGCTTTTATCACCCGAAGTGGATAGAATCACAAACATAATAACTAAAAACGGAAGAGCCTGTGCTTTGTACCTTACCATGGCACCCAAAATTGGGGTAAGTAATCCGATAAGTGTAAAATAGGTTAAGGTGTAGAACAGGCAAAACCATGGCACAATCTTGCCTGAAAGCGCCCTGTTGTTGAATTTCAGCAAACAAATAATACCAAATATCAGAATGAGCGAATTCTCAATCCCCGAAACTAACGTAAGAACCGGACTGGTATCGGTGATATTTGGTCTCAAAAGCGTATTCACAAAAGCGGAAGGAATATTCGATAAAAGACTTATTAACGTTGGTTCCAAAACCGGAATTTTTATAACAGAGCCCGCATTGGCAGCTTCGGCCAGCCTGAAAAAGGCCGTTTGTTTTTCGACAAGCAATACCAGCAGATTGTTATCTGAGCCACCTCCCCCCGACACCAATAAAACCCCGTAGTAAAAAATGACAAATCCAGGAAAAGATAACCAGGGTTTTACATTAAACCGTGCCGACACAAACCATGCTGCCATCAGTGGCGGGACAAGCATAAATACCTGAAACTTACTAACCATTAAAAATGCCATGGACAGTATGAGTAACAGGGCGGGTAAGACCGTAAGCCTGCCGGCGGATAAAAACCTGTAAAATACTGTGAGTGTGATACCAAATGAAAAGAATACCAGCGAATCTTTCAACAATCCTGATCCCCAGAATAAAACGGATGGCAGCAAGAGCAGGATCAGGTAAAATTCAAGGGTGAGGTGCCTGAATTCGTTAGCAAAAACCTTTACGATACCAACTAATCCCGTAAGGGCCAAGAAACAAATAAAAACTACATGTACATTATAATAACCCATTGAAAAGAAACGAACCAGGGCATTAAAACGAATCATGGTCCGGTTATCGTTGAATGGCGAAAAAGTGTCGTACCAGTTTGTCATGGTATTATAATACTTGTCCAGGTGAACCGAGCCTCCCTGGATACCGGTTATCATTCGTAAAAAATTAGTTGGTTCTGAATAGATTGCATCAAACATAATCTTACTGTCGTCAAAAAACTTGAACGTATCGGCAGTTAGCCGGTCGGTGTAATAATAGGTATAAATAAGTCCTAAGCAAATACCCGCCAGTACTTTAATAAGAAATCCAGTCTTAATGTACCGAACCGGCAGCCCCGAAATCCTGAAAAATTGCAATTTTCCAATCATGAACAGGAAAAAAGCCGAGTAAGCAACAACCAGTAATATTTCCAACTTGAATATGGTTAGCCCTTAAAGCGGGTGAGTTTAATATGGATGAGGATTTTATAACTACTTTTGCTTGCAAATAACTGAAAATAATCGCTACTTTCAATGAATACCACGTACGAAGCTAATGCTGTCACTCCTGAAACCGCTTCCAAACTCGGATTACTTCCAGATGAGTATGATAAAATCAAAGAAATTTTAGGGCGAACGCCGAATTTTACCGAGCTCAGTATTTACTCAGTCATGTGGTCGGAACATTGTTCCTATAAAAATTCCATTACCTGGTTAAAAACGCTTCCCCGTGAAGGAGCACATATGCTTGCAAAAGCGGGGGAGGAAAATGCCGGATTGGTGGATATAGGTGATGGTTTGGCCTGTGCGTTTAAGATTGAATCACATAATCATCCGTCGGCTATTGAGCCTTATCAGGGAGCGGCTACCGGTGTAGGTGGAATTAACAGAGACATTTTTACGATGGGCGCCCGTCCCGTTGCCCAGTTAAATTCATTACGATTCGGAAATATTGGTCTCGACCGTACCAGATGGCTTATGAAGGGCGTTGTGAAAGGCATTGGCGACTATGGCAATGCGTTTGGCGTTCCAACAGTTGGAGGTGAAGTTTTTTTCGATGAATGTTATAATGTTAATATTCTGGTTAATGCCATGTCGGTTGGAATTGTTGAAACCGGAAAAACGGTTAAAGCAATTTCACATGGACAGGGAAACCCGGTATTTATTGTAGGATCATCCACGGGCAAAGATGGTATTCATGGTGCAACCTTTGCCTCGGGCGACCTGCATGATGACTCACATGAGGATCTGCCCGCTGTTCAGGTAGGTGACCCTTTTCAGGAGAAGCTATTGCTCGAAGCAACCCTCGAAGTTATTGAAACCGGCGCTGTTATTGGTATGCAGGACATGGGTGCGGCAGGGATTATCTGTTCCACGTCCGAGATGTCGGCAAAAGGCAATGCCGGTATGATTATTCATCTCGACCGGGTTCCCACACGACAAAAAAATATGGAGGGGTGGGAAATATTGTTGTCGGAATCACAGGAAAGAATGCTGGTGATTGCACGCAGGGGTGAGGAAGATAAGGTTAAGGCTGTTTTCGATAAATGGGACCTTAACTGTACGCTTATTGGAGAAGTGACCGATGGTGAAAGGCTGAAGTTTTACATGCATGATGAACTGTTGGCCGATGTTCCTGCCGAATCGCTGGTGCTGGGAGGTGGCGCACCGGTTTACAAGCGTGAATACAGTGAACCTGGCTATCTGAAAGAAATCGCAAAATTCAATATTGAAAATATTTTAATACCCGGCGATTTGAAAGAGGTGGCTGTAATGTTGGCAGCACATCCGAATATCGCTTCAAAGCAGTGGATTTATAATCAGTACGACAGTATGGTTGGAACAATCAATATGACAACCAACAGGCCCTGTGATGCTGCGGTTGTTGAAGTAAGGGGAACAAATAAAGGGCTTGCCATGTCTGTTGACTGCAATCCGCGTTATGTTCATGCCAATCCGCAAACCGGTTGTGCGATTGCTGTTGCCGAAGCCAGCAGAAACATTTCATGTTCAGGAGCCGAACCTTCGGCTGTAACAAATTGCCTGAACTTTGGTAATCCATACAATCCCGAAGTGTACTGGCAGTTTGTAAACAGTATTAAAGGTATGAGTGAGGCATGTAAGCGGTTTGGAACACCGGTTACCGGCGGAAACGTGAGTTTTTATAACCAGTCGGTAATTAATGGCGAAGAAGTGCCTGTTTTCCCAACGCCAACTATCGGAATGATAGGTATCTTACAGGATAAAATTAAACTGATGACTCTGAACTTTAAAGCGGAGGGTGATCATATATTCCTTATTGGAAAATCGGTGAACGATATTGCTTCATCAGAGTACCTATATTCGTACCATAAAGTTAAATTGTCACCGGCTCCTTATTTCGATCTCGAAGAAGAGTTTAATGTTCAGTCGGTGGTGAGGAATCTCATTAATCTGCAACTGGTAAATTCGGCGCATGACGTTTCAGAGGGCGGGCTGTTTATTACCCTGCTTGAATCATCCTTGACTGGTGGAATTGGTTTTTCGGTTGAATCGGATGTTGATGTAAGACCCGATGCATTCCTTTTTGGCGAAGCACAGGGCAGGATAGTGGTGTCGGTGCCTCCAGAAAAGCTCGATGAATTTATTGAGACTATCGCTATTGCCGATGTGGATTTT
>CAZPKJ010000032.1:0-21486 GCA_964587075.1 uncultured Flavobacteriaceae bacterium
AAATAGAAGTAGCGTGCTTTTCAGAATAATTTTTTTCATTACTGTTTGAATTGAATCTCCCCAAAAATATCCCCGCAAAGGGGTGGCAATGAGTCAAATTCGTACAGCTTATTGCTGGTGTAAGAAATCGGATAAAAATTGACTCCAAACAGGCCGGTCTGCCGAACACAATTACAGACCGCCGGTGCTGAAACTATGGTAATTACACCGTTTCAGCTATTTTATCAGGATTACGACACGCTGTCAGATTCATTAAAATATGACCGTTAAATCAGCCGGCGACCAGGTTTTATGGGATTATACGGGTTAACATTCTTATGAACCTGATTAAATTCATGGTGCATTTTAATATTTTTCTATTATATTTACCCTACTCAAAATGAAATCAGATGCATGGAATCGGATGTTTGATTTCTCACTGATTCAGGGACAATCAGTTCATTAATTCATTTCTAAAACCAAACTGCTTATGGAACAAAGTGAAAAACTGGCCGATTTACATTCCGAACATGGAGATTGGCAAAACCGGATCGCTCAGTTTAAAAGTGAAATTAAGGGAATGAGTGACCGGTTAGGCGTTATCGTTTCGAAATTTTCTCCACGCGACGTTCCAGCCAATGTCGAACATTTTCAAAATCAGTTTATCCTTCAAAGGGATGTGTTGGATATTATGCGGCACGACTTCAAGCAATACGAAAATATGATTGAAGCCGAGCAGGGCAAGAGTCAAACAGCTTCTGAAAATTTATTACAGATCCGCCAGGCATACCACCAAAGGCTTCAGGATTATAACCGGATTCTGAAAGATATCAAAACAGAGTTCGAAGTCTTCGAAAAAGAAGAAGTCCTTTCTGCCTGATACGGAAGTATAAAAACTACAAACTCACCAGGCAACACAAGGTGAGCAATGATATTATTGCCAATTCCTCGCAAATCAGTTTTACTAAATTCATTCTGCCCGGATTTTTTACCATATGGTTCGGGGCAGGGGTTTCATTCATGTGGTCATAAGTAATTACCGGTTCCAGATTAAGGAAACCGAATGTGCTTTGGGCACCGGGATCTTTTTTTGACAGATATTTCATTTTAAGGCCGCTTTACAGGCATTTAATAATAACGGTAACAATACACATTGGTTTCGGTTAATTTTTAAGAAAATATTACACTAACCATATATCCGGGAACCCGGGAACGATACTTAAAACCTTTTTATTGCAGCAATTCGTTTACCGGAATGATTCCACATCAAGCGAAGCAGTACAAAAGGACGTCTCGGCTTCTACTTTATTCGAACATACTATAAAAATCCTTTCTCCGGCAAACCGTTCAAACATGCTATGATACCAGAGGTAACCGCGCTCATCCAGGTTGGATAACGGTTCATCGAGGAGTACCATGCCACTGCGGCATAAAAAGGCAAAGGTGAGTTTTACTTTTTGTTTCATGCCCGACGAAAAATTCTGTAACTGTACGCCGGAAAATGCTTCAAGGCCTGTTTCGTGAAGCACATCATTCACTGTTATACCATCCATTAATGGCCTTAACCGGGCAAAGAATCTTACATTTTCCAAAAGAGAAAATTGCTCAATCAGATCCATATACGGGCCGGCAAACGACAAATGCCGGTATATGTTATCGGCGGAAACCGGCGATTCACCCGCATACCAGCTAATACTACCCTCGTCAGGCGTTATATACCCCGCAATAATCTGCAGCAACGTCGACTTGCCTGAACCATTGCTGCCTGTAACAGCAATGCGGTTTGATTTGTGGAAAGTATAATCGATATGATTAAAAATCCTGCGGTTGTTGAATTTTTTTCCAACTCCCGATAATACAATCTTATCGGGATAACCACCGGTATCACTCATTTTCGCCTCCCGAATAACCTCTCATAATACCCCTCTCGGAGTTTTTGATGAAAGATATAATCTCATCCTTCTGGGCATTGGCAGGAATTTCCTTTTCAATAATATCAAGGGCATTGCGTGTGCTGTAACCCTTGGTGTAAAGTATCCTGTAAACGTCCTGAATAATGTTGATGCTGTTGTTATCAAATCCTCTCCGCTTTAAGCCAACACTGTTAATGCCAACAAACGACAGCGGTTCTCTGGCAGCTTTGGTATAAGGTGGAACGTTTTTCCGCACTCCCGTTTGTCCCGCAATAAAACTATGCGCGCCAATGCGCATAAACTGCGACACACCCACATAGCCCTCCAGGATGGCCCAGTCGTCGATAGTAACATGTCCCGCAAGGTTCACCGAGTTGGCCAGAATTACATGGTCGCCGATAATACAATCGTGGGCAACGTGAACATATGCCATCAAAAGACAGTTGTTACCAATAGAAGTTTTACCCAACGCTGCCGTACCTTTGTTTATGGTTACCATTTCACGAATGGTACAATCGTTCCCTATAATGGCAACCGTATGTTCACCGTTATATTTCAGATCCTGTGGTATAGCTGAAATTACAGCCCCGGGAAATATACGGCAGTTGGTGCCTATGCGGGCTCCATCAAAAACTGTTACATTGGGGCCTATCCACGTATTGTTGCCAATTACAACATCGGCATGAATGGTGGTAAAGGCTTCAACCGTTACATTGTTACCGATTTTGGCATCAGGATGGATATTACTCAGCGGAGAAATCATACTTAGCTTTTTTTAACGATCTGTGCCATCATTTCGGCTTCCATTACCACTTTGTCGCCAACATATGCTTTACCCGACATATGACAAATTCCTCTGCGGATGGGTGAAATCAGTTCCAGAACAAAAACAAGGGTATCGCCCGGAATTACCTTTTGTTTAAATCGCGCCTGTTCAATTCTTAAAAAATAGGTCCAGTAATTCTCGGGATCAGGAACCGTATTCAATACCAGGATACCTCCGGTTTGTGCCATTGCTTCAATCATCAATACTCCAGGCATAACCGGGTTCCCGGGAAAGTGGCCCTCAAAGAACCACTCGTTCATAGTCACATTCTTTACTCCGGTGACCCTTGTATCGCTTAACTCAATAATTTTATCAATCAGTAAAAAAGGATAGCGGTGCGGCAGGTATCCGGCAATTTTATTGATATCAAATACAGGCGGGGCACTTAAATCGTATGCAGGTGAAATGGTTTTTCCTTTATCCTTCCGGATGAGTTGTTTTATTTTCCTGGCAAATTCAATGTTGGCAGCATGGCCCGGGCGTGCGGCGAGGATATGCGCCTTAACAGGCATCCCTATCAGTGCCATGTCGCCAACGATGTCGAGAAGTTTATGCCTCGCCGGTTCATTCTGAAAATGTAACTGCACATTGTTGAGGATTCCTTTTTCTTTTATTTCGACATGGGGCTTATTGAACAGGGTGGCCAGTTCATCAAGTTTCTGCTGCGATATGGGCCTGTCGACAACCACAATGGCATTATCGAGGTCTCCACCTTTAATAAGATTATGCTTTACCAGAATTTCGAGTTCTTGTAAAAAGCAGAATGTCCGGCAGGGTGATATTTCTTCCTTAAATTCTGAAATAAGATGCATCTGCGCATGCTGTGTTCCAAGCACCGGCGAATTGTAATCAACCATTACGGTAATGCGGTAATCGGCGCTGGGTACTGCCAGCATTTCAACCTTACGGGATGGTTCTTCAAATGTGAGGTTTTCTTTAAGTTCAAAATAAACGCGTTCGGCTTTCTGTTCAACAATGCCGGCTTTAAGCAACGCATCTATGTACGGTTTAGAACTTCCGTCCAGGATAGGAACTTCGGGTCCGTCAATTTCAATCATCACATTGTCAATCTGTGTGCCTACCAAAGCAGCCAGTGCGTGTTCGGTGGTACTTACCTTGGCACCATTCTGACTTAATGTAGTTCCCCTCGATGTGTCGACTACATTATCCACATCGGCGTCGATAACCGGTTGCGAATCAAGATCAGTTCTTTTGAATTTGTAACCATGGTTTTCTTCGGCCGGACGGAAAGTGAGGTTCACAAATTTCCCGGTATGAAGTCCAACCCCCGAAACAGTAATGGGGTTTCTTATAGTTGTTTGTTTAATCATGTACTTTTTCAGGAGGTTGTTTGACGCAAATCGAGGATAGCCTTTTCCAGTTCCTGTATTTTTTTATCTATCTCAGGCAGTTTTTTAAAAACCACGTAGGTTCTCCGGTAATCACTTATTGAAAAGGCAGGTGATCCCTGAATAATTTGACCGGGTTCGGTGATACTGGTACCAACCCCCGACTGTGCAGCTATTTTGGTGTTGTCGGCAATGGAAATATGTCCTACAATTCCAACCTGGCCGCCAATCATACAATCTTTTCCAATCCGGGTGGATCCCGCTATTCCGGTTTGTGCTGCAATCACAGTATTTTCACCAATATCACAGTTATGGGCTATTTGAATCAGGTTATCGAGTTTTACTCCTTTCCGGATATACGTTGATCCAAGTGTTGCGCGGTCGATAGTTGTTCCGGCACCAATTTCAACATGGTCCTCTATGACCACATTGCCTATTTGTGCTACTTTCTTATAAACACCCGAGGAGGGGGCGAAACCAAATCCGTCGGCGCCTATGATTACTCCGGCATGAAGGGTGCAGTGCTTTCCGATTTTACAGTCGGAATAAATTTTGGCACCGGCGTAAATTACCGTATCGTCATCAATGGAAACATTATCGCCAATATAACTACCGGGATATATTTTTACCCGGTTCCCGATATGCACCTGATTTCCTACATAAACAAATGCTCCGATGTAGATATCGGAGCCTAATTTAGCTGAATCGGATATATGAGATGCCGCTTCTATCCCCTTCTTGTTACGAATAACCTGGTTATACATTTCAAGCAACCGGGCAAATCCCGCGTAAGCGTCATTTACCCTGATAAGCGTGGGTGCTACCGGACTATCGGGCTGAAATGATTCGTTGACAATAACCACCGATGCTCTGGTAGTGTAAATGTATTCGTTGTATTTAGGGTTAGCCAGAAACGACAAACTGCCTGGTTCACCTTCTTCAATTTTTGAAAGCCGGTTTACCAGAACCTCAGGGTTTCCCACCAGGGTACCTTCCAGTAAGTCGCTGATTTGCTGAGCTGTAAATTCCATCAGGATAAAATACACCGGAAGTTATCGCCGGTTTATGTAAGAGGCTACAAATGTAGAAATTATGGTTGAATTGGCCAGTAACATGGTTCAAATTAACTGATCCCCCTGATTGTACATAAAAAGTACTTGGTTACTGTTCCCGATAAAGAAGAGATGTTTAGATTATCGGAAGCCTGTGCGATATCGGTTAATTGTCCGTTTTTAAAGAGTATGTTGATATTGTTCTGGTCGCTGATATAAGCATTGTTCCTAACCTCGCCGCTGAACACCAAATAAGCCGCATCTTCAATGGAAATATTAAAATGTTCGGCCGCTTTTTGCCGGAAAGAACTGATTTCATCCTCGGGTATTGGCTTTCGCCGGATATCAATTTTGTATAACTTTCTGTTAATTAATCCTTTGCTTAGTTCCGAGAGCACCTTGTCGGGATGATTACACCACATTTTCACACAGGAGAAAACATCAATATCATCCAGTTGTGCGAAGCGTTCGAGCAGTAACGGATTTTTTTGAAAATCTTCCACCGTGTAATTATGTATCAGAAAATCGAGCAGGGGTTGGGATGCGAAAAGAGGAGGCTGGGTAAATGCCAGGGCTTTGGCCCGTTTCATGAGATTAATAAGCATATGCTCGGCAGCCAAAACCGTTTTGTGAAGATAAACCTGCCAGTACATAAACCTGCGGGCGGTAATAAATTTCTCTACCGAATAGATTCCTTTTTCTTCCACCACCAGGTTGCCATCGGCTATATCGAGCATTTTAATAATTCTGTCGCTGCTTATTACACCCTCACTAACCCCTGTAAAAAAACTGTCGCGGTTCAAATAATCGAGCCGGTCGACATCGAGCTGGCTCGAAACCAGCTGATGCAGGAACTTTTTAGGATAAGTATTGTTAAAAATCCTGATGGCATTGTGAAATGTACCGTTAAACTGTTCATTAAGTTGCTGCATAAACAGCGCCGACAGGTATTCGTGGGGAACATACACAAGGAGATTTTCGAGTGCATGCGAAAAAGGTCCATGGCCCATATCGTGCATGAGTATGGCAATTACCGCCGACTCAGCTTCCTCAGGAGTAATATCGTGGCCTTTGGAACGGAGTGTGTCAATGGCATTATTCATCAGGTGCATGGCGCCAACGGCATGATGAAAACGGGTGTGAAGGGCTCCTGGATAAACCAGGTAAGTTAATCCGAGCTGGCGTATCCGCGATAACCGCTGAAACCACGGATGTTCAATAATCGCCTGCGACGATTCAAAAGGCACGGTAATAAAACCGTAAACAGGGTCGTTAATTATTTTTTTCCGTTTCAATGCAATACTTTGGCTGCCTGGTTCGATATAATTATGTAACTTTAAATACTTTCAATAAACGCGTAAAATTAGACTATTTATGGACAAACTGAATATACTTTGGGCTGATGATGAAATTGATTTGCTGAAGCCGCATGTGCTTTTTCTTGAAGAAAGAGGATTTAACGTAACTACAACCACCAATGGCCAGGATGCCCTGGATTTGATCAAACAGAATAATTATGAGATAGTATTCCTGGATGAGAATATGCCCGGGTTATCGGGGCTGGAGACGCTGGTTAAACTAAAAAATATCAATGCAAATATTCCGGTGGTTATGATAACCAAAAGTGAGGAGGAGTACATTATGGAGGATGCCATAGGTTCCAAAATTGCCGATTACCTGATAAAACCCGTTAACCCGAACCAGATATTACTCTCCATTAAAAAAAATCTCGATACCAAAAGGCTGGTTAGCGAAAAAACCACCTCTGTTTATCAGCAGGAATTCCGAAACATTGGAATGGTGCTTAACGACAAGCTGAACTATAATGAATGGGTTGATGTGTACCGTAAGCTCATTTACTGGGAGCTTGAACTTGATAAGTCTAACGACTCGGGCATGTACGAAATTTTAACCATGCAAAAAAATGAGGCTAATCATCAGTTCAGCAAGTTTATTGAAAACAATTACATCTCGTGGTTAAGAAATGAGGAGAGCGCCCCGGTAATGTCGCATTCGTTATTCAGGAAAAAAATACTTCCCGAAATAGACGGGTCCGAAACGCCGGTATTTTTTATTTTAATTGATAACCTGCGCCTCGACCAGTGGAGAGTGCTTGCGCCTGTCCTTAACGAAAGTTTACGTATTATCGAAGAAGATGCCTATTACAGCATACTTCCCACTTCGACACAATACAGCCGTAATGCTATTTTTGCAGGAATGATGCCTTCCGAAATCGAAAAGCGGTTCCCTAAACTTTGGTCGAACGATGAGGATGAGGGCGGAAAAAATCTGCATGAGGAGGAATTTCTTGCCGACCAGATTCAGCGGCACCGGAAACAGTTTAAGTTTTCCTACACCAAGGTTACCAATCTGGACGCGGGTAAAAGTATGGTCGATAATATAGCCAACATGTTTAATAACAAATTCAATGTGATTGTATATAACTTCGTTGATATGTTATCACATGCACGCACCGATATGCAGGTGATCAGGGAACTTGCCGATGATGAATCGGCTTACCGTTCGTTAACCGTTTCGTGGTTCGAGCATTCACCCCTGCTCGAAGCCATCAGAAAAATATCCGCCAAAAACGCGAAAATTATTATCAGTACCGACCACGGTACCATATGTGTAAAGGAACCGTCGAAGCTTGTCGGCGACCGGAACACCAATACCAATTTGCGTTACAAGCAGGGTAAAAATTTAAATTATGAACGTAAGGATGTGCTTGAGGTAAAAAATCCTGCCGATGCCATGTTGCCCCGTACCAACCTGAGTACTACTTTTGTGTTTGCCAAAGAGGCCAAATTTTTCGCATATCCGAATAACTACAACCATTACGTGAACTTTTACCGAAACACCTTTCAGCATGGAGGCATTTCGCTTGAGGAAATGATTATTCCGGTAATTACCCTTACCAATAAGTAAATACATATGTCAGCAACCACTATGGTTCACACCTTCAGGAATGTACCTGTAACGGGTCTCGAAGAGGTTGCTTGCGGGGTGCTGGAACATGCTTCCGGGAGAAAGATCTTTACACTGACCGGGCCTATGGGGTCGGGTAAAACAACACTCATAAAAGCGTTGTGCCGCCAGCTTGGCGTTACCGATCATGTCACCAGTCCCACCTTTACCATAGTTAACGAATACCTTACCGGTACCGGTAAAACGGTTTATCATTTCGACTTTTACAGGATTAAATCCGAAACAGAAGCTATGGATATCGGATTGGAGAGTTATCTTTACAGCGGAAATTATTGTTTCATTGAATGGCCCGAAAAGGTGCCTTCCTTCATTCCGGAAAGTACGGCCGCCATAACTATTGGAATATCCGGTGAAAACCGTGATATAACCCTGAGCCTATGAGTAAACCACTACACAACGAGCCTGCAATTTCTGCCATTATTGAGCAAACCATGCTCATGCCACAGGAAAGCCTTATGCCGGTAAAAAAGGGAAAACAAAGCCTGTTTATCGGCATCCCTAAAGAAACTTCTTTCCAGGAGAACCGGATCGGGCTTGTACCCGAATCGGTGATGCTTTTGGTTAACAATGGCCACCAGGTTATTATTGAAACCAATGCCGGTAAAAATGCCAATTTTACTGATACCGACTACAGCGAAGCAGGTGCACAAATAGCCGAATCATCCGAAGAGGTTTATAAAACCGCTAACCTCATATTAAAGGTTGCCCCTCCCAGTGAGGCCGAACTCGAACTTTTGCAGGATAAACAAACGTTGCTCTCCATCCTTCAGATTGGCATGCAAAAACCCGACTTTGTGGCCCGGTTAAAGTCGAAAAGGATAACGGCGCTCGCCTATGAATACATGCGCGACGAAACCGATGTACTTCCTGTGATCCAGGCAATGAGTGAAATTGTTGGAAGTACGAGTATACTTATTGCTGCCGAATATCTGAGCAACACCACTTCCGGCAAGGGTGAATTGCTTGGCGGAGTAACCGGAGTGCCCCCAACCGAAGTAGTAATTATCGGAGCGGGAACAGTAGGGGAGTGTGCCGCGCGTACGGCACTGGGGCTGGGTGCACAGGTAAAAGTTTTTGATAATAATCTCTATAAACTTCGTAAAATACAACAGAACCTCGGGCAAAAACTTTATACCTCAACCATTGTACCCGGAATACTTCGCAAAGTGTTACGCACTGCCGATGTAGCTATTGGCGCCATTCATGCCCGTGGCTCTCGTACCCCTGTTATTGTTACCGAAGAAATGGTTAGTGAAATGCGTTTTGGTTCCGTAATTGTTGATGTCTCCATCGATCAGGGCGGCTGTTTCGAAACATCCGAAGTAACCAATCATACCAATCCCGTTTTCAGAAAGTATGGTGTTATCCATTATTGTGTTCCCAACATCGCGTCGCGTGTTGCCAGAACAGCATCGTATGCATTGAGTAACATTTTTACTCCCATACTTATCAATATTGCCGAAGAGGGTGGTCTGGATGAATTTCTGTGGGCGCACAAAACCGTGCGAAGCGGAATATATCTTTACAAAGGAACGGTTACCAACAAATTTGTAAGTGAACACAGCAGGTTACCATACCGCGACCTGAACCTGCTGATGGCATCCAGGATTTAACTCCTCCGCTCACGGCGGCGTTTTTTCTCAGCAATGATCATTCGCAACTCCCTTCCCGTTTGACCACCAATTGAAGTGTTTTCCTGTGCCCTGCGAATCAGGTAAGGCAACACCGATTTAACCGGCCCGTACGGAACATATTTGGTTACATTAAATCCCGACTTTGCTAAATTGTATGAGATGTGATCACTCATGCCCAGCAGTTGAGAGAACCAGATATCGGGATGATTGGCCGGAATATTTTTTTTCATCATCAGTTCCACCAGCAGGTAACTGCTTTTTTCGTTGTGTGTACCGGCGCAAACCGCAATGTCACCAAAATGGTCCATACAATATTGCAATGCCAAATTATAATCGGTATTGGTTGCCTCATGGCTGGCATGAACCGGTGAAGCATATCCCATTTCGGCGGCACGCTCGCGTTCTTTTTCCATGTACGCGCCCCGTACCAGTTTAACGCCCAGCATATATCCCTTACTTCGGGACTTTTGATGCGACAACTTCAAAAATTCAAGCCTGTCGGTCCGGTACAACTGCACCGTGTTGTAAACAATCGCCTTGATTCGGTTAAAATTTTCCATCATGGCGTCCGTAATATCATCCACAGGCTGTTGTATCCACGATTCTTCGGCATCAATAAAAACACGGACATCATTGGCAGCGGCCTTGCTGCAAATGCGGAATATCCGCTCTTTACATTTTTCGAAAGCCGTCTGATCGGCATTTGAAAGCGGTTTTCCCGATGCAACACGTTCGAGTAAATGAAATCCGCAAATTCCGGTTACTTTAAAAACACAAAATGGAACAGCGGAATCGCCCCTGGCCCTGTTGATATTTGATATTATTTCATTCGTGGTATGTTCAAAGTTCGATTCGTTTTCATCGCCCTCTACCGAATAGTCGAGCACACTTCCTATCCGGTTTTGCCATAAGGCTTTCACAGTCTTGTTACAATCGTCAATATCTTCACCTCCGCAAAAGTGTTTATAAATAGTTGATTTTATAATTGGCGTTACCGGTAACCGTAACGCAAGGGCAATATTCAGAAATTTTTGACCATTCATTACCAGAAAATTGCTGCTCATGGCTTTGAAGAGCCAGTATGCCCGGTTCAGGTCGGTGTTCGATTTGGACGAAAAGGCGACTTCAAGATTGTTGAAATCGGGCAGCATTACGGAAGTATCAGATTCTTTTATCATGCATCAACCGTTACCGGTCATAATGTTGTTGAGGCTTATTTCAACAAGGGACAAAGATAAACAAAGGCGGTTATTCAAAAGTATGATTTTAAGCAGTTACTGCGGTCTGAATCCAATCAGGGTATTTCTATCTTTGCCACATCATGTCATCGGAAGTAATTACCATAAGCGCCGGCAAACACCCGGTACTGATAGCCGGAGGGCTCCCCTCTGCCCATACTTCGTTATACAACTGGAATCGTTATGAGAATCACGACTTTATTGTTTTGATGGACGAGAATACTCACAGGCATTGCCTGCCTTTAATCAGCACTTCGTTACCGGATGGGTTTCATAAAATCGTCATTGGTCCGGGGGAATTAAACAAAACATGGCATTCGTGCCACGTGGCTATTAAGAGGATGCTCCAATTGAACACCGGCCGCCAATCGGTTCTTATTAATCTGGGAGGTGGAATGGTTACCGATTTGGGAGGTTTTATAGCCTCTGTTTACATGCGCGGGATTTCATTTGTGAATATACCTACTTCATTGCTTGGTATGGTTGATGCATCATCGGGCGGTAAAACAGGAGTAGATTTTGAAGGCTTCAAAAATATTATCGGTTTGTTTTCGTTTCCCGACAAGGTCTTTATTTTCCCCGCCTTTTTGAAATCGCTTCCCGAAGCGGAGTGGCGCAACGGAGTTGCCGAAATGGTGAAACACGGGCTTATTGCCGACAAAAAATTATGGCATGAACTTTCAGGTATAATCACTAATAAAAATTTCATATCGGATGATGTAAGCCGGATGGCGCTTATAAATCTCATAGAATCCGCTGTACGGGTCAAGGCCATGTTAGTAGCCGGCGACCCACATGAAAAACATGAACGGATGTTCTTAAATTTCGGACACACCATAGGGCATGCCTATGAATCGTGGTCGCTGGGTAACGATGCTGCCCCGGTTTCGCACGGACAAGCCATTGGCGCAGGGTTGATATGCGAAAGTTATATTTCTGAAAAAATAGGCAGCTTACCTGAAGAGCAACTTAAGCAGATTATTTCGGTTGTAAAATTGCTTTTTCACTATAAACCAATTCCGAGGGAAACCATGCAGCAAATCGCAGCCTTTACAAGGAAAGATAAAAAAAACAGGAAACATGAAGTTGTTATGGCGTTACTTGCCAACACTGCCACCCCTGAAATAGTACATGGCGTTAATGAACAATTGATTGTGGAATCGCTTCATTTTTATAACAGTGTGATTATATGATTTACAGCATTAAGCCACCTGTTAACAAAATTAATTGCGCGATTGATTTAACCGCGTCAAAAAGCATCAGCAACCGTGCTTTGATCATAAGTGCCATTGGCGGGTTCGAAGCCCAAATTTATAATTTGTCGGAGGCTGATGACACACTGCACCTGAAACAACTTTTGTATTCAAACGCGGTTTCACTGGATGCAGGCGATGGCGGTACCACGCTCCGGTTTTTATTAGCCATGCTTTGCCTCAGGGGCGATGAGCGGGTAGTCACCGCCTCTGAATCACTGAAAGCAAGGCCTGTTCTGCCCCTGTTGGATGCTCTTGGACAACTGGGCGCAACCTTTGAATTTACGGAAGAGGCTGACCGGTTACCCATACGAATAAAACCGGGTAAACTTACGGGCAGCAATGTGATTATTGATGGTGGAATCAGCAGCCAGTTTATCAGTGCGCTGATGATGATTGGCCCGTATTTACCCGGAGGACTGGTTATTGAAATAACCGGGGAAATGTTATCGCGGCCCTATATTGAAATGACCAGAATGGTAATGGGACATTTTGGCGCTGAGGTTTTGATTGGTCATAATAATATTACCATCCCGAAAGGGAATTATATGAACCGGCCCTTAACCGTTGAGCCCGACTGGTCGGCAGCTTCATATTGGTACGAAGTGGTTGCACTGAGCGACGACGCAGATGTTTTTCTGACTGGATTAAGCGAAAAAAGCTGGCAGGGTGATTCGGTTATTTCTTCTCTAATGGAAGCACTCGATGTTGTAACAACTTTTGAAAAGGGTGGTTGCCGTCTGACAAAAAACAGCAACTATTCGCTGCCCGAATATTACAGCGAAGATTTTATTGGCTGCCCCGATCTGGGTCCTGCTGTTGCAGCAACTTGCGCCGGATTGAATATTACTTCCGATTTAACGGGTCTGAAAAATTTCAGAATGAAAGAATCCGACAGGGCATCCGCGTTACAGCGTGAATTGTATAACCTGAACGTGAATACTGATTTTTGCGGAGGTTCAAAATTTAAATTGTTCACCGGTTCCGGAATGCGCAAATGGCATAAACCACTTAAAACATACAATGATCACCGGATAGCTATGGCTCTTGCACCGTTGTGCCTGAAGTCGGGAAGCATTCAAATTGAAAACCCCGGTGTAGTTTCAAAATCGTATCCTGCGTTTTGGGAGGATATGAAAAAATGCGGATTTGAAATAACCGAAGTATAAAATAATATTACGGCAACCACGGGCCGGAAATAAATTTTTACAGAAATCAAATAATTTTCAGTATTGTTATTTGTTATCGCCGAATAATTCCGTTAATATTTTACCGGTTGAACCGCTTGGAGGCTGGATGCCCAGCATTTGCGAGAGGGTAGGAGCTATATCGATTACGTCAACCTGGCGCACTGTCGTTCCCTTTTGAATTTGCCCTCCGTAAAAAATCAGCGGTACATGTGTATCATAGGTATATCCCGAGCCATGATCGGTTCCTTTTGATCCGTACTCTACCAACCCGGGTTCAAGAATAATCATCAGGTCGCCGCCTCTTGGCGCATAAAAACCATTTTGGATAAGTGCCCGCATCCCATGAGTATATTCGTTCCTGGTAAGGTCATCAGATGTGAGTACCCCGGCTACACCTTTTGTTTGCATTAAGAACCGCCTTATTTCACTCACCATATCCGTAAGGCGGATGTTACTGGCTGTAATCAGCTGATGATCGAGATACACCTGATCCTCATAAAACGACATCATCCATTTTTGATTTCCATACATAGCGGCCAGGTGCCTGTTCAGTGTATCCCTTAATTGTGTTACACTGAAGATACCTGCGGGAATTCTGTGATCCTTCAGCAGCGTAATATTCGGTATAGCCGCATGATCGGCTGTCAGAAAGAACAGGACATTTTCCTTTCCCGTGTATAACTCAACTTCTTTGATGAGTTCAGCCAGCTGCAGATCGAGCCTCAGGTAAGTATCCTGAATTTCGATGGAATGTGTCCCGTATGTATGGCCAACATAATCGGGAGCAGAGAAACTTATGTTCAAAAAGTCGGTGTATTCATCCTTTCCGAGCATTTCATTTTTCATGGCGGCAAGCGCGAATTCTCTGGTAAGCACATCCCCGAAAGGGCATTCATAAATCATTTCATACGAATTTTTCGAAAGCTCATGAAAGTTGTGTGGGAAAACGGGCCTGGTTTCTCCGGGAAATAAATCCTCATACATATTATCGTCGGGTGTACTTTCCGTATACGACTCGATACTGTACAAAGTATTCCATGGTTCCGACATGAGTTGAGCCGGTAATTTGCGATTGTTAAATTCCGAAACCCAGGCAGGAAGTTCATTCATGTAATAGCTGCTTGAGATGAAGTTTCCGGAAGACGCCTCGAACCAGTATGCCGCCTTTGCAGTGTGGCCCGCTGGTAAAATGGAACTGCGGTCCTTTATGGAAATGCCTATTGTTTTCGATTTGAAATTACTTGCTAAATACTGTTCATCCGAAAGGGTAGTGGTAAGCATGTTTACCGGTGACATCCTGCCAGCCTTGGCGGAAGTACCTGCGCCGGTAACGGTTGAGTCGTCGGTAACATAAACTACGCGGTTAAGTTTTCGGTCGTACCGGTAATTGCTCGTGATACCATGTACCGAAGGTGTGGTACCGGTAAAGATACTGGCATGACCGGCACCGGTATGGGTTGGGATATAACTGAATTGTGTATTGGTGAAGTTGTAGCCTTCCCGAATCATTTTTTTAAATCCCCCTTCACCGAACTTGTTCCAGTACCGGGTAATGTAATCGTATCGCATCTGGTCGACAACAATTCCAACAACCAGTTTAGGCTTTGGGCCATCGGGATCGGTTGCCTGCAGGGTTACCGTTACAAAGAGAAACGGCAAGGTCAGAATGATTTTAACAACTTGATTCATAAATACGAATTTCAGAAACCGGTTCAATAGCAGATTAATTTTAACGTTATGATTAAGTAAAGATTTTACCAATCCACAAACCTGCTCCGGTGAGCAGCAGACAGCCTGCCAGGTTTGAAGTGACATTCAGGAAGGCATTAAAAATAAATCCATTTTTAATAAGCTCCAATGTTTCGGCGCTGAAAGCAGAAAAAGTACTGAATCCGCCACAAAATCCAACAGCGATGAGTAGCCGTAACAGGGTATGTTCAGTTGGTTTAGCGAAAATAACTGCCAGAAAAATTCCAAGAATAAAGGAACTTGCCAGGTTCGATACAAGGGTTCCGAATGGGTAGGAGAGCCATGGCAGAGAGGCGAACCACTTGTTAATGCCATATCGCGAAACACTGCCGAGTCCTCCGCCAATAAACACGGCTGCCAATTCATTCATTTTTCATGTACATTGAGGGGCTTTCAAAAATCAGCCGGTATATGATATATGTTACCAGTGCCGACAATGCGCCAACTATCCATCCTCCGGCAATATCAGCGGGGAAATGCACCCCCATGTATACCCGTGAATAGGATACCAGAATTACCCAAATGGCGGTACACCAGGTCAGCATCCGGAATTTATTTTTTGTGAGTAACAGCAGCCATGTAAACACAGCCATAACATTGGCGGCATGTGATGAAACAAAGCCGAATTTACCGCCACACTTATTGTTTACAGTATGTACCAGAAAGGCGATGCTTTCATCGTGACAGGGTCTTTCGCGTTCAAAGTAGTTTTTAAAAAGTACCGAAAGCTGATCGCTCATGGTTATAAAAACTGCGGCAAACAGCACCATATACAATGCGTGCTTACCGAACTTACGGAAAAGGAACACCGCTAATACAATATAAAACGGTATCCATATGAACCGGTCCGATATCCAGAACATGAGCTGGTCGGTGAATGCCGAATGCATGCCATTGATAGCAAGAAATAAATTCCGGTCGAGGTTAATTAGAGTATCCAGCATGTAAGTGTGTGTTAACAGGGGATGCAATAATCATTTAATATGGTTTCAGTAATCGGAGTTCAGCGTTTCCCAAAGCACATCTTTCAGCTCCTGAATTCCTTTTCCACTCACCGATGAAATGAAAATACAAGTAACCGGTTTGCCGTTGTTGTTTTTGTCGCGGGGCAGTTCCTTTTTAATGGCGGCTGTCAGTTCATCATCAAGCATATCGCTTTTAGTAATTGCCAGCACCCGGTTTTTGTCGAGCAATTCGGGGTTATGTTGTTTCAGTTCATTTTTCAGAATACGGTAATCCTTTTTAATGTCGTTGCTGTCGGCAGGTATCATAAACAAAAGTACAGAATTACGTTCTATGTGTCGCAGAAAGCGAAGACCAAGTCCTTTGCCCGTGTGTGCTCCTTCAATAATGCCGGGGATATCAGCCATAATAAAAGATTTGTTATCACGATAACTTACTATTCCCAGGTTAGGAACAAGGGTGGTAAAGGGGTAATCGGCAATTTCGGGTTTGGCAGCCGACACTACCGACAACAGGGTTGACTTACCGGCATTAGGAAAGCCAACCAGTCCGACATCAGCAATAATTTTCAGCTCCAGAACTTTCCATTCTTCCTTACCCGGCTCACCCGGTTGCGAAAATCGTGGAGTTTGCTGTGTTGGTGATTTAAAAAACGCGTTACCCATTCCGCCCCGGCCGCCCCGGAGTATTATTTCCTCCTGACCATCGTGTTCAATTTCAAAAAGCGTTTCTCCTGTTTCAAAATCACGGGCCACGGTACCCAGAGGCACTTCCAGAATCATATCATCGCCATCGGCACCGGTTTTAAGCGCGCTGCCGCCCGAACCTCCCGGTTTGGCTATTACATGTTTTCGGTATTTGAGATGAAGCAGGGTCCACAGTTGTTTATTGCCTTTGACAATAATATGTCCGCCGCGGCCACCATTACCTCCGTCGGGACCACCTTTAGCGGTAAGTTTATCGCGGTGCAAATGTGTTGAGCCAGGCCCTCCCGCCCCCGAGCGGCAGCAAATTTTTACATAATCAATGAAATTGGTTTCTGCCATGGCGACTAAAAATGATAGTAGGTTGTTGCCGGAATCAGGGCAGTATTATTCATGTGAATGCATTCCATTAAAGAGGATTGTATTAATTGAATAGTCAGGTGAGGTGCAGGTTATCAATGGCTTCACACAGTTCACTAAATATTTCCTCTTTGCTGCCCACACCGTGGGTTGCATGCAATTTCCCCTGTGACTTATAATAATTAATCAATGGCGCGGTTTTCTGATTATACTCATCAATCCTTTTTGCGATAATTTCGGGGTTGGCGTCGTCGGGTCTGCCTGAATCTTTTCCGCGGTTGAGCAATCGTTTTATCAGCTCCTCATTGGTCACGGTAAGCGACAACATGGCGGTGATGGCTGTTCCTATTTCCTGCAAAAGTTTATCGAGGGCCGCCGCTTGTGCTTCGGTTCTCGGGAATCCGTCAAAAATAAATCCTGCAGCGTTTTTGTTCGCATCAATTTTATTCCTGATCATGCCAATAACTACATCGTCGGGAACCAGTATCCCCTGGTCCATAAGTTTTTTTGCTTCCATTCCCAGTTCGGTTCCGTTTGCTATTTCACCACGAAGTATATCACCGGTTGAAAGGTGAATAAGGTTGTATTTTTTTATCAGCATCTCACTTTGAGTGCCTTTTCCCGCCCCGGGAGGGCCAAACAATACCAGATTTAACATAGTTTCAGGATTTCAATACGTAAATATCATTTAGGTTTCTTCCCAGCCCGTCGTAATCGAGTCCGTAACCAACCAGAAAGTCGGGCTCTACTTCAAAGCCAACATAATCGGGCTCAACGCGATGTTTAAGAGCAGCCGGTTTAAAGAGCGCGGTTGCCAGTTTTAAAGAGGCAGGCTGGTGACCTTGCAGTTCTTTTAACAGGTGCACCGCTGTTTCTCCGCTGTCAACAATATCTTCGAATATCAAAACATGGCGGTTCTTAATATTCTCTTTCAAACCGATTACTCCGGTAACTTTACCCGTTGATTCAGTGCCAGAGTAAGAAGATACCCTGATAAATGTAAGTTCGCAATCCATAGAGAGGCGCCTGAAAACATCGCAGGTGAATATGGCCGCGCCGGTAAGGACACCTATAATTATTGGGTTCTTGTTGATATAATCGGTCTCAATTTCATTTGCCAGTCCCGAAATACGGCTTTGTATGGCGTTGGAGGTGATTTTAACAATAAATGTTTTATCCCTGATTACTACTTCGGGCTTAGGCATACGATAAATATAAACTACCAGGTTTGGATATCAGGGCGCAAGATACTAAAAAGGTACGAGGAATTTTTCGTTAAAACAACCTTTCAGAGTCGTATAAAATATTTATAATCAAACATATAAACCATATAAACGGGAGCTTTGAAAATATCTTTAGTTTTGCAGGCAAAAGAAACTTTATGAGCACGTTTGAGGGGTCAAAATTGGTTTTAGGCATATTGGGCGGCGGACAACTGGGCAGGATGTTAATTCAGAAAGCAATTGATTTCAATATTGAAACCGTTGTTTTGGATCCCGATGCCGAAGCACCTTGTCGTGATTTATGTACCAGGTTTGTAAACGGCAGTTTTAAGAATTTTGAAGAGGTAATGGCATTCGGGAAACTAGCGGATGTAATTACTGTTGAAATTGAGCATGTAAATGTTGATGCGTTATTTGAACTGGAGCGCCTGGGCAAGAAGATTTATCCCGAGCCCAGGGTTTTAAAAATTGTTCAGGACAAAGGATTACAAAAAGAGTTTTACCGTATTAATAAGATTCCTACGGCTGAATTCAGGCTGGTTGAAAACCGGGGTGATTTAGTATCACATCGGGATCTGTTGCCCGTGATGCAGAAAATGCGTAAATCGGGATATGACGGGAAAGGTGTGATGCCGTTATTGCAACCCTCTGACTTTTCGGTGGCGTTTGATGAGCCATCGGTTTTGGAGCGAATGGTTGATTTTGAGAAAGAATTATCGGTTATAGTATCGCGCAACACCGATGGAGTAATTATGAATTACCCTGTGGTTGAGTTGCAGTTTAATCCTGAGGCCAACCTGGTTGAGTTCCTTTATTCACCGGCCGATATTTCCGGTAAAACGGCAAAGGAAGCTATACGTATAGCCCGAAACGTTATTGAAAAGCTGGAGATGACAGGGTTGCTTGCCGTAGAAATGTTTCTTACTAAAAAGGGGGAGATTCTGGTAAATGAAATTGCCCCCAGGCCCCACAACAGCGGACATCAAACCATCGAAGGTAATGTTACGTCGCAGTACGAACAGCATTTAAGGGCCATTTTTAACCTTCCTCCAGGTGATACTAATATAATCCGTCCATCGGTTATGGTGAATCTGCTGGGTGAAAAAGGGTACCAGGGGCTGGCAGTTTACCATGGCTTTGGTGCGGCAATGGCTCTGCCGGGTGTTCACATTCATTTGTATGGAAAAAAATATACTAAACCTTTCCGCAAAATGGGGCACGTAACCGTTACCGCCAGCAGCATGGAAGTCGCCAAAGAAAACGCGTTAAAAGTTAAGGAGATGATTCAGGTTATTAGTTAGTGCGATTAAGAAGGTATGATTGATTGTCGCAAGTTCATTTATTCGGTTAGCTCGATATTATAAAAATAAAAAACTAGTATTATTCTTAATATAGCAAATAAAAATGGCCAAAAAAACAACCCCCTCCCCGCTGGTAGGAATTATCATGGGAAGCACCTCCGATTTAAAAATTATGCAGGCTGCCGCCGATATACTGGAACAGTTAGGCATAGCGTATGAAATTTCGGTGGTATCGGCTCATCGTACACCTGAGCGAATGTACGATTACGCAAAAAGTGCTGCCGGGAGAGGATTGAAAGTGATTATAGCCGGTGCCGGTGGTGCCGCACACTTGCCGGGAATGGTGGCCAGCATAACTCCGCTGCCTGTTGTAGGTGTGCCTGTAAAATCATCAAACTCAATCGACGGATGGGATTCGGTACTATCTATTTTACAAATGCCTGATGGTGTACCGGTAGCTACCGTTGCCCTTAATGCGGGACAAAATGCTGGGATTTTGGCTGCGCAAATCATAGGCAGTTCAAATTCAAAAATACTTAAGCGTTTAACGGATTTCAAAAACAGTTTGAAAGAGAAGGTGATTAAATCAGATAAGGAAATTAAAAGGAATTAATTTTTTGCCCCTTTTACTTTTTGAATTCATTGCGTAGTTTTTGTTTTGATTTTTTTATATTTGCAGTAATTCAAACTTTTTAAAATGTTTTTCAAATGCTTATTTTTCTTTTCAGGTACCCTACGGTGGTACTTATTTTCATTTGCCGGTTTACCTACTCACAATCTATCCTGTCGCTCCCGCCACCCGCAGCCGTTGGGGCAGTAAGCAACGGATTATGGTCGGCAGCCGATAACCCTGCCGGACTTGCAGATGTATCTCAGCTGATAGCCGGAGTTTCTTATAACTCACCATACAGCCTGAGTGCACTTGCCGCTAAAGAAGCTGCGATAGCGATACCTGCCGGAGCATTAGGAACGATTGGAAGCGTTTATAAACGCTTCGGATATCAGTTGTACAATGAGTCGCATACGGGGTTATTGCTTTCGCGGAAATTTGCCGATGCAGTACGTGCAGGGGTGCGTTTCGATTATCTGTCAGTTGCCTTTGGAGGTATATATGGAAAATCGGGTACTGTAACCGCGTCGGCAGGTTTAATATTTCAGGTAACTCCGGCGTTTCGCATTGGGATGTATGTTTTTAATCCCCAACGTAAACGTTTGTCGAAAGAAATTGATTACAGGTATCCGTCACAGGTACATGGCGGCTTATCCTATGCATTTGCCAAACACGCACAGCTTTCGGCAGGAGTTTCTTTAAAAGGGTCCTTGCCCGCGGTGATTAAATGTACATTTACATATAATCCCCTGCGAAATTTTAAGTTGCATGCAGGTTATTCTACCGGATTATCGCCATTTTGTTTCGGATACATCTTCCGGTTCAGGAAAGCAGAAATAGGAATGGCATCGGGTTACCACCTTCACATGGGATTTTCACCCCTCTTTTCAATAACTTTTAATAAATAATGATCATGAGATTTTATTTGCAAAGCAGCCGTATAACAACGGCACTGTTTTTTTTCTTTCTAACGGATGCAGCAGGTCAAACTGATCAGGCAGTTTCAACCCTGTTGGAACAGGCTACCGAACAAACCGAACCGGCTGATGAAAATCAAACCGACTACTCGGAACTCACCGATAAACTGGAAAGCTACATCGTTCACCCGTTAAACCTGAACCGGGTAACAGATCAGGATCTGTTACAATCGGAAT
>CAZPKJ010000033.1:0-1566 GCA_964587075.1 uncultured Flavobacteriaceae bacterium
GAAATTTCATACATCCTGAAATAAAATTCTGTTACATTAGCGCCTTTCAAACAAAAGTTGATACGGGTATCATATCCCCATGATGGAGACAAGTCATTACTTTATAGCGATCGCAGCCGGATTCATTGCCGGAATTGTAAACACTCTTGCGGGAAGCGGTTCGGTTTTTACGCTGCCGGTATTGTTATTCATAGGATTGTCGCCACATCATGCCAATGGCACCAACCGGATTGGCATTTTAACTCAAACCCTGGTTGGGGCCATTACCCTGTACAGGAGAGGCAACGTAAAAATTGGTAACGACTTTTACTATATCATACCAACGGTACTGGGTTCATTCGTCGGTGCAGGCATTGCAGTAGGAATAGATGAAGAAATACTCAGAATTACCATCGGCATTGTGATGCTTTTATTATTGGTAATAATACTGGCCCGGTACAATGAACTTCTTCGTCCTTCCGATGGCATCATATCGCCCTTGAAAAAGGTAGCTGCTTACCCCTTGTTATTTATTATAGGTATTTACGGGGGGTTTATACAGTTGGGAGTGGGCATTTTTACGCTGGCTGCCCTGTTGCTGGTATTAAACTATACGTTTCAACATGCCAATGCGTTAAAAAATATTATGAACTTTTTTCTTACCCTGCCTGCGTTCCTTATATTCGCATATAACGGTCATATAGTATGGGAAATTGGACTTGTTGTTGCGGCCGGACAAACGGTTGGGGCCTGGGTGGCAGCCCGTTATGCTGCAGGAAACAAACAGGCCGAAATATGGATAAGAAGATTACTGGTGGTAATGACTCTGTTTTCGGCGATGGAATTATTCGGATTTAACCGGTGGCTGAAGTCATTTTTTTAAGTTTCAGTTACCCGCTTGCTGACAAAACGTGTTTATCAATCAATGCGATGGCGTTTTTGATCCGTTTGCTTCCCGGCTCATGAACTACTCCATATGGGATTTTTTTTTCGTTAAGAATGTTCCTGTACCAGTCGAAAAAAAACTGGCCCTTGCCGGGATTTTCCCTCAGCGGATCAGACTCCCAGGGTATATCGGGTGATGTTAACAGATAATAATCGTACTGTTGCTTTTCCAGCATATCTGATATCTCATCGGGGCAAACCCCAAAAACATGTTCGCACCACACCCTGGCAATAATGGCTTCGGTATCGGTGAAAATAATTTTATTTGCATCGGCAATTTGATGTTGTTCCATCCCGGATTGTGTTTTGTAAATTTCAACAATGTCGTTGATGGTAAGCGGCCGGTTCAGTGCGGGGAGGTAGCTTCGGGCATATTCGGGAATCCAGATAGTATTATAATGCCTGGCAAGTTGCCTGCAAAGATCACTTTTACCTGTTGATTCCGGCCCTATAACAGCAACCCGTTTCACAACATTTGTCATTTTAATCCACAATCCTTTCTCCACTGATATAGTCCGTAAAGGGCCAGAAGTAAATAACAGAAAAACAGTATGGCGTAAAGATTTAAATCTTTATGAATATAAATTCCTATGTACAGTATGTTTACAATGATCCAGATGAACCAGTTTTCAATTTTCTTTT
>CAZPKJ010000033.1:1576-11182 GCA_964587075.1 uncultured Flavobacteriaceae bacterium
GAAATTGAGCCATAAAACTCAAAGCTGTTGCAAATGCATCAATCCATGGCAGGTCGGCATCGGTGTACGTTCTGAAAAAATAACCCATTCCCAAACCTATCAATGCAAAAGGAGGGACTATCAGCAGCCATTCGTTAAACTTTAACCGGGATACCGTTAACTCACCCTGTTTGTTTCCCGTTTTCCACCGGTACCATCCATAGGACAATAAAATAATATACACCGCCTGTTGTACCGAATCGGAATATAGCTTCTGAGAGAGAAAAAGAAAAAGCGATATGATAACATTTATCAGTCCAACCGGAAAACACCAGATGTTTTGACGAATGGTCAGCCAAATACCAATGATTCCGGTTATGAACCCTGCAACTTCAAAATAATTCACCTTTGGCTAATTGGCTTTTGTTAATATCAAAGAAAACTTCAAATTTTTGTAAATTACTGATATTTAATATATAACAAAGAAAACACATTTTTTTATCTCTTGTACTTTATTTATAAAAGTTTTTGTTTTTCTAATGTATATCTATATTTTTGGCAAAATTAGTTGTTCATTTTGAATGTATGAGTAAAGAAAATTTTGATCGTATAATTGATTATTTGCAGGTTAAGTATGTATTAGCCAGCAAGCGAGTAGTCATTAAACCGGTTGAACTGAGTAATACTATTGAACAAAAAGATGTTTTTCTACAGGTAAATGCTGGTCATTTTACAGCCGGCTTAAAACAGACGCCAATTCCTGAGGGACATTTTTATTTTGTACCCAGGGGAAGTACTATTCACTTCCGGCACGGGCAAGGCCCTTATGAGGTGATAGGAACCGAAGGTTTCACATCACCGGAACAGCGTGAGAAGTACCTCAAACCTATCGATCCTAGGATGGCACTCAGGCCCGGCAGCGACGTGTTTACGATTCTTGGATTTGAAGTATTGATTCATGGAGCCATTCCGTTCTTTCAGATTCTTGAGCTGCCACCGGTTATGATGGGCGAAAATCAGGTGATGAGCGAGTTGCTTCACAAGATTATGATTGAGGAATATGTTGATCCTGTTGGTAAATCAACCATGGTTCGAAAGTACACCGATGAAATGATTATTCACATTTGCCGGCATATTTACGATAACCCCGCGTTGTTTAATAAGGTTCAAAAGCTGGATTATTTGCTCGACCGGCGGCTCATCAATATTATTCAGTTTATTCAGGATAATCTTGGTGATGATTTATCCAATCATAAAATCGCATCACTGGCTTTTGTCTCAAAAGATTACATCGGGCAGTTTTTTAAGTCGATGACCGGATCAAACTTGCAGGACTACATTGAAAACCGCCGGCTCGATCAGGCACATTTCCTGTTGCGGTCGACAACCGACAGTATTCAGGATATAGCTGCTATTGTTGGATTTAAGGATCCCGCTTATTTCAGCAGGAGATTTAAGTTTAAGTTCAATCAAAATGCCAAGGAAGTAAGGAAAAGTGACCACCAGGTTTTTTGACCCTCTTTTACTTTTTATAAAGATCGTTTTGTATACAGGAATTTCGAATAAGAAGCTTGGGCGTACGCTGATAAGTGGATTAATTTCCCGTTTTTTGTAAAGGATGTAAGAATTAAATTCATACCAATTACTTTGCTGCAGTCAACCTGGAAATAATATAAAAATGATGGTTGAAATATTATTCCGAAAATTCCATTTTTCCTTTTACAGCTGCCGATAATTCAACAAGCAATTCAGGAGTTTTTTCAACCGCGTTGCCAACTACAATCACATCGGCGCCAGCCTTACAAGCCATTAATGCCTGCTGCGGGGTTCTTATTCCGCCTCCAATGATAAGTGGTGTTGAAACCGTTTTTCGCACTTCGCGAATCATGCCCGCGCTGACGGGGTTTTTGGCGCCGCTTCCCGCATCCATAAAAATAAGTTTCAGTCCGAGCATCTCACCCGCGAGTGCCGTACAGGCGGCAATTTCGGGTTTGTCGGCCGGAATAGGCGAGGTGTTGCTAACATAAAGCGCGGTAGTAATGTTTCCGCTTTCAATCAGCATATATCCGGTGCCGATAGCTTCGAGATTTTTTTCCCTGATTAACGGAGCCGATGCAACATGTTTGCCAATGAGCAACTCAGGATTTCTTCCTGAAATAAGAGATAAAAATAATATTGCGTCAGCCTGTTCATCCACCTGGTTTGAATTGCCCGGGAACAGTACCACAGGAATTTGACATGCGTATTTTATCCGGCGAATACAGTTTGAAAGGTTTCCGTTGGTCAACAGGCTGCCACCTACAAAAATGAAATCCACTTCAGCTTTTTCAGATAGTTTACTGATGTTTTCAATTTCGGAGTTGGAAATTTTATCGGGATCAATCAAAACGGCAATCTGTTTGAGACCGGCATTACTTTTTTCCGTTATTTGATTGTAAATGTTCATAGTTATACGCTCCGAAGTTACGAAGCAATCGCGTAGGTTATCATCACATCATTCAAAAAAAGATAATGTACCAGGTATGATTCTGATGAGGGGTTTTTCATAAAACGTATAGATGTTTCGCCTTGTTCCTTAAAATCAAACGGTTGTACTTCCAGGTGATCCCTGAAGTCGATGGCACCGCTTCCATAAATTTTAAAAGCACATTCTTTTGCACCCCAAATAATGTAAAGTTGTTGCATTTCATGGGCAACCGAAATCCACGATTGTTCCTTGTCGTTTACAAATTTATGACTAACCCTGAAAATACGGTCGCCTGTTTTTTCAATATCAATTCCAACTTTATTCATGGTATGATAAATCACGCCTACATATTCACCGCTGTGCGAAATGGATACATATTTCCCCTCTCCTTCCAGGTGTGGTTTGCCGCTTTCGTCGTACACAATACGTTGCCGGATACCCAACTCGGCAAATAAAACCCTGACAGCCAGCCATTCAGCGAGACGTTTAGGGTTTCTGAAGAATGGAATATCGGCATAAACTTTAAAACTTTTGAGCACTTCCATCATTTCAGCAGGTGATTCTGTTACCTTCCAGATGGCATATTCGCCCAACCGGTCAATGTTATTTCTGATTAAAATGGGCATTTTTCGACTTATTTAAGTGGGGCTGAACTAATTTGCCGGTTAAGGTGTTATTGAGTAAATTTGCACAAAATTTCAAAATATCATGATAAAATCTCCAGAAACAAAATACGTGAAGTATAAAGTAAAGGATATCTCTGCTGCCGAATGGGGCAGGAAAGAAATTAAGCTGGCCGAAGCTGAAATGCCGGGCCTTATGGCAATCCGCGAAGAGTTTGGCAAATCGCAGCCCCTTAAGGGCGCACGCATTGCCGGATGCCTTCATATGACAATCCAGACTGCTGTCCTTATTGAAACATTACAAGCGCTTGGCGCGGAAGTAACCTGGTCGTCGTGTAACATTTTTTCAACGCAGGATCATGCTGCTGCAGCCATTGCTGCGGCAGGTACTTCGGTGTATGCCTGGAAAGGAATGAACGAAGAAGAGTTTGACTGGTGCATAGAACAAACCCTGTTTTTTGGCGAAGATAAAAAACCGTTGAATATGATCCTGGATGATGGAGGTGACCTCACCAACATGGTTCTTGATAAGTATCCTGAGCTTATACCTAACGTCAAAGGAATCTCCGAAGAAACAACTACCGGAGTACACAGGCTGTACGAGCGAATGAAAAATGGTACATTGCCAATGCCCGCTATCAATGTTAACGATTCAGTTACCAAATCGAAGTTCGATAATAAGTATGGTTGCCGTGAATCATTGGTTGATGCTATTCGCCGCGCTACCGATTTGATGCTTGCCGGAAAAGTTGCCGTTGTAGCCGGATTTGGTGATGTTGGAAAAGGTTCTGCCGAATCGCTCAGCAGTGCCGGTGTACGTGTAATTGTAACCGAAATAGATCCTATTTGCGCTTTACAGGCCGCAATGGAGGGATATGAGGTGAAAAAAATGGATGATGCCGTTAAAGAAGCCGATATTATTGTTACCGCTACCGGTAATAAAGATATTATTGTTGGCCGCCACTTTAAGATGATGAAACATAACGCGGTTGTGTGCAACATCGGTCATTTCGATAATGAGATTGATATGGCCTGGCTCAATAAAAATTATGGTAAATCGAAAGATGTCATAAAACCTCAGGTTGATAAGTATACCATCGACAATCATGATATTATTGTGCTTGCCGAAGGCCGCCTGGTAAATCTGGGATGTGCCACCGGACACCCGTCGTTTGTAATGTCAAATTCATTCTCAAATCAAACGCTTGCGCAGATTGAATTGTGGAAGAACCATGCCAACTATGAAAACAAGGTGTATACCCTTCCGAAACTACTCGATGAAAAAGTTGCCAAATTGCACCTGAAAAAAATCGGTGTGGAGCTTGAAACTCTGTCGGAAGATCAGGCAAAATACATTGGAGTGAGTACCGAAGGGCCGTTTAAACCTGATTATTACAGGTATTAATTCCATTTTGATTTCAATAAAAAAGGGAATGCATTTAAATGCATTCCCTTTTTTAATTAGTGGTTATTAAAGGTTATTTTATAATCAGCTTTTGAACATTCATTTCATCATTGGAAATAACTTTGATGAAATACATGCCAGGAGTCATGGCGTCAGCATTCACTTCAATGTTGATATATTTTTCATTGAGTGTGTTGCCTTTGTAAAGTTGCTGTACTTTTTGACCGGTAACACCAATCATTTCCACGGTAAGGTTTGAATTAACTTCAGTGGTGATTACAATGTTGGTGATGTCACTGGCAGGGTTAGGATAAATCACCGACCTTAAGTTCTCATTCTGAGCTAAACGGCCCGGCTTTTTCTCAGGACAAACCAGGTAGCCGTTGTCAACATTTCCATCAACATAATTTTCGTTGATCATGGAAAGTGCATCCGACAACTGGCTGTTGCTGAACGATGATCCGCATCCACCAATTTTGCTGTTTGCTTCGGCAAGCAACTCGCTGACAGTCCAGCCCTGAAACAGTCCCGAAGCAATTTCAAGGTCACCAAGCGTGTACTCCGAATTGGAAGCAAAGTTTGGATCGTAAATATCGAACTGTGCATTCAGCGTGGCAGCAACTAATTGTCCGGCGAATACGTTTCTGTACGATTGACCGGGATTAACCAGGTTACCAACCGGCAATACCTTAGGTGATGTTCCAGAAGGCAGGAAATCACATACAGCCTGGGCT
This sequence comes from uncultured Flavobacteriaceae bacterium, assembly GCA_964587075.1. Classification (GTDB taxonomy): domain Bacteria; phylum Bacteroidota; class Bacteroidia; order AKYH767-A; family OLB10; genus CAZPKJ01. The sequence goes on from CAZPKJ010000033.1 coordinate 6,785, forward strand.
GATGTAAGCTTAAGGGTACGTGTACATCCGATGGTTAAGCCCTGTGGGAATGCACCGCTGAAGTTTGCAAAAAGGTAAGTTCCGGGATTGTTGCCGGTCTGGTGACATTGTCCCCATCCTCCCTGCGTTTGTGATCGGAATCCTTCACATTCCTCCTTCTTTTCAGTGATTATTTCGCAGGAAGTTGAAGCCATACAGTTTTTCTCATCAAAAATCCAAACGGTGTAAACGCCAGCGGTCAAGCCTGAAATTACAGGAGTGCTTTGAACAGGATTGGTTTGCCACTGATAATAATAGGGGCCATAACCACCTGAAACGGATGCTTCAATTGAACCATCTGCCGCACCGGGTGCCGATTCATTAGTCAGCACAACACAGTTTGCTACCAATTGAGCAGGATTTTCAACTGTGAACGTGTATTGCTGGGAGCAATTTTTATCATCGGTTACAGTTACCGTATAATCATCGGCACACAAATCATATATCTGGCTTGAGTTACTTCCGTGCGACCAGGAATATACAAAGTTTGGCCAGTTAACGGATGGAGTTACAATAATACTTCCATTACAGTCGCCGTAACAATTGGCTCCCGAAACCTGGCTGATTAGCGTCCAGCCGCACGGTTCCGGTTGGGCAAATGATTTTGAGGAAATGAGGATTCCACTCAACAAAATCATGCAAAACATTGATAGTTTGATTTTTTTCATAGGTAATAATTTTTTGTAGTTAGAATAATGTTAGAAGTTTGAATGGGAAACAGTAATCTATCAAGTATACGGCACGAGTGAGTCAAGACCGTATTAATTTTGGCGAATAGCTATAGGATGTTGGCAGGCCTTCTGAAAAGTGAGGGGAATTAAAATGGTTAAGCCAAAAAATCAAGGTTATCCGGCGATAAACGAAAACCGGGGGAAAACAGTTTCTAAGTTTTTTAAAATCAATTATATACCCTAAGTGCAACGCCGTCAAAATAAGTATTATACTGATACAGCGGCTGGGTAGCCGGACCGTTCAAAACACTTCCATCATAGATACTGAAACGTGATGTGCAGCAGGAATCGATCGAAGTAATACCTCCAACCACCTCAACAATGGAACAGGAGGCATTTGGATCAAAGGTACAATTTCGTTCGAGTGCGGTAAATTCAGTTTGTGACCGCCGGTAAATGATTATACCTTTTGTTCCGGCTGCCACATAAAGCCAACCACCAACCGCGTTTAATGCAATGTTAGAGGGTTGATTGAGGTATAAGGTAAAGTCGACATAATATTGTGCCACATCATGGTTGTCATCTTTTTTGCATGCTGAATTAAAAAATATCAGCGACACAATAAAAACAGCAATGAAAAAATTAAATCGGAAGTTGAAAATTTTTAATGGACTCATATCGCAGATCTGTTATGCAAATTTAATAAATCCGCTATAATTAAGTGCAAAAACACTATGGCGAAACAAACTCAAGCGGGGAGAATAAAAAAAGGGGATTTTAGTCCCCTTTCACAAATTTCAATACATGAATTAATCCTTTACCAAGGTGGTATGATAAATTTTTCCTTCCACCATCAGTTCCAGTAAATAAACTCCGGCAGCAAGATGTTTTACTTCAACACGATGGTTGTTATCGGATATGGATTGATTTATTATGGTTTTCCCCGACAATTGGAATAACCTTATATAATCGCCAGCCTGATGGTTATTGGTCCTGATGAAGATTTTGTCGGCCGCAGGATTCGGATAAATTGAAATACCTGCCTCATGCAATTGATCTTCAATGCCGGTATAAATTACCGGCAGCGATTCGGCAGTGCATCCTGTTGACGGATCGGTAACAACCACCGTATAGGTACCCGAACCCGAATTAATCATATCATAGGTTTGGCCCGTGGCCCCTGGAATAGCTGTCCCGTTAAGGTACCATTGGTTGTTGACTGCCGACGAAGAAGTAAGCACCGTGCCGTTTTGCGAAATGGCAGGTGTTGCCGGAGGTGCATAAACAAATGCCGTTACCGGTACACGGTTACTTTTGCAACCTTCGGTTATTTCCCAGTTATAAAAGAAATAATAAAAATTAGTTGCTCCCGGATTCGGGTTTATAAAACCGGTAATGGAGACTGAACTTCCCGGGAAGGTATAAGGATAAACAGCGCCAAACGAATTGTAATACAGAGGGACAGATCCGGCACCTGTTTCGAGCCGGTATCCTGTTCCGGGATTGATGGTCCAGCCCAGTGAAATAGGCTGCAATCCTGAAAACGCAATAACAGAAACGGTTTTTGTAGCAAGGACAGGACCTCCCTGGGTAGCTCTCAGGTTGATGATAACATTGCCTGATGTTCCTCCCGGCGAAATATAAACTTTGTCGAGGCTTATCTGCTGAGTTACATCGAACAGCAATCCCCAATCGGTTCCCGTTACGGTAAACTGAGTTCCTATACCACTGTTGGCAGGGCCTACATTATACGTTCCGCCGGCCGATGCTTCAACGTACCAGGTGGTAGTTGCCGATACTACCGGCGAATAGGTATTACCTGTGTGGATACTGGAACCACCCGTTGGTACAGTAAACCAGTTCATCACTCCGGCTCCGTTACTCATCATGGAAGCACTACCGGGTGCGCATAAGGTATCATTAACGGTTGTTGGGTCAGCAATGGCAACTACCTCAAGACTGAGGGTTGCAGAGGTGTCGGAAGGACAACCTCCGCTGGTTACAACAGCTCTGTACTGCGTAAAGGCAACCGGCGATACCAGGTACTGATTGGTGCTGCTGCCCGGGCCGGTTTCATTTACCCAAGTAGTACCATCGTAACTCTGCCATTGAATATTACCGGTGTTTCCATTCAGGAACAGGGTTGCGTTACTGCCAAGGCAAATGGTATCGGTTGATATTACCGCGGTACCAGCAACCGAGGCGGGACCCACTGAAATAAATACGCTGTCGATGTTTCCACAGGTACCGTCGTCGGCAATAAGTGTGTAGGTTATTGGCGACATTGGATTGGCAGAAACGGTGCTGCCGGTAGTTGCGCTTAATCCTGTTGCCGGCGACCAGGTATAATTATATCCCGGATTAGCACTGTTGGCAGTCAGCGTTGACGTTTCGCCCTGGCACAGTGCCGGTGGTACCGCGCTTATAGAAATGGCTGGAGGAGTGTTCACAGTTGCAACAGCGGGGGTACGTGAACTTTCGCAACCGGCCGAATACATGATGCGGCCATTAAATATCCTGGGGAAATTGGTAAGATTAAAATAAGCTCCGCCATATCCTTCCTTAAATTCAATATTGGCATCCTGGGCGAATATATTTCCTACAGCCGTACCGTTAGTATATGCTATTCCTGCGGAACCGTGAACATAAAATGCATAGGTCTGGCCGGCAGGAATGGTTACGTTTACAAAGATATTGATCGAAGTTCCGGGAGCCCCGTTACCTGTACTGGTGTAAGGAGCCGATCCTGCCTGGATCCATCCGGCATTGCTGTTGGTAAATCCAACATGGGTACCCGGGCGGTACCAGATTTCGGCAGTACCCGATCCCACATTAAAGTTGGCAGCGAAACTGTCGATGGTAACCGTATTAATGGCAGTAATATCGAACATGTTTCCGTCAAAGCCGTTATTGGAAGCGAATGTGGTGGTAAAAGGGGATGGTGGCCCGCCGCCAAGTGACGCAGCTGCATAAAAGGTTTTAGTGGAGCTTACGGTTGTGGTAAATGATGATCCGGTAGCCAGTGTTGCGCCGCCGGACGGCACATCATACCATTTTATGCCCGAACCCGTTGCTGTGAGGGTAACCTGTCCGTAGCCGCACCGGGTATCGCCGCTGGCTGCCGGAGCCGAAAGCCCCACAGTAACGGTGACTATATTGGAAGTGTCGGGGTCACATCCGAAATCCGTCACAACAGCCCTGTAACCGGTTGTTGTTACTGGAGAAACCGGGTACGAATCCGTAGTGGAACCGGTACCGGTTTCATTGTTCCACACCGATCCGTCGAACGACTGCCATTGGATGGAACCAATATATCCCGTCAGATTGAGTGTGGCACTTGCACCCGCGCATATAGAGTCAGAGACCGCAGAAGCTGTTCCTGCATTGCTGCAAGGTTGTGCCAACGCGGTAAATGGGTTCAGATTGATTGTGAAAAATAAAATTACAATGGTTGAAATTGGTAGTAGTCGGTTCATCTTTATAAGTGCTTAGGATTGTGGGATTAAAAGTATAAAAAAATATTGTACGAATGAAAACTGCCGGTTTACGGATAGTATTTACAGTCAGATAAATAAAAAATATTCACCAACTATATATCTGCGTAAGCATTAAACCCTTACTGATACTGCCTGCAAACCTGAAAGAAAAACTTTCATGCACTTAAAGTGAAACCGCAGGACGAACCCTC
>CAZPKJ010000033.1:11192-20076 GCA_964587075.1 uncultured Flavobacteriaceae bacterium
GGAAATACAGATGAATACAGGACTACTTTCTCAATAAAAAAACCGGCTGGTAACCACCTTTTGACTGTTTTGCAAAACAATCTGGTAAATTCCTTTGGAAAGAACGGCATCAATTTCCACATGATTAAATCCATGCACTGCCTGGAATTTGTTTTTTGTATATACAACACGACCGGTCATGTCAATTATCCGAATACTCACCGGTTCTTCCGAATCATAATGGAACGCGAGCGAAATTCCCTTTGAATTCGGATTTAGAATAGTTGAAATAATATCGAATCCATCGTGGTCGAAACGAACCCAAACAGGGCCGTAAACATGGCTGCTGTTATCCTGATCGTATTGGGTCAGGTAATAATACTGAATGCCTTCGACCGGCGACAAATCCCAGGTTTCGTAATGCTGAATATTGTTACCCGATCCTTTACTGGGAACACGGCCAATCAGTTTGAAAGTGTTGTTATCAACCGTTCGTTCAACATCAAAGTGGCTGCTGTTTATTTCCGATGCAGTTGTCCAGCGTAATAAAACCCGGCTATCCACTTTCTCGCCCTGAAAGTCGAGCAGCGTTACCGGCAGCGGAGTACTGCTGCCTGTGATAGTCCACCAGGTGCTGTTCGAAAATCCATTGAAGTTTGAGAGTACAACACTGTTTGGGTTCCCACCAAAGAACATTTGAGCGGGCAGGAACGGGAACTCCCAAACATCAGTTGTGTTCATCCACCGTTGTACCATCATATTGACATTTCCGCCCTGGGCCTGCTCGGTAGTTGAGTACCGGAATGTTATGTCGGCCTGTGCACTTGAACCGGTATTATCAATCATAAAATAACGGTCGGCCATGGCCCAGCCATCCGAGCCATAGCCGGCTCCTCCGGTTGCATTATTCATTCCAAAAATATTGGTTACTTCAGGAAGGGGAAGATTGGTATTATTTTGATTTGTGCGGTAAGTAGCAAAGGTTACATCATGTGTACCCGCATCAATATTGTAATCGAGCGGGAGGTACTCACCCATTATATTGATGAACGGTATCACCCGGTTGCCAGTAATATTTCCCATTTCCCAACGCAGGCGGCCAAAAGGCGCCACGTTACCGGCAATAGCATCCATTTCCGACTGAATATAACCGTTGGTCCGGTTCAGGATCCCGGGTCCGGGGTTAGTTAATCGCAACAACTTATTATTTAATTTCAGCCGCCCCTGGGCCAACAGGAGTGAGTCATTTACAATAACATCGGAAGTGAGTAATACGTGGTTGTTATTACTTACTTTCAGGTCATAAAAAGTTGTTGGCACCGTTCCTGAAATTTTCTGGTTCGGTATGGTGCCGTTCATGGTAACAATGCTGTTTGCGGGAACAAATGTCCCGTTGTTTTCCCAATGTCCGGCCACGGATATCGGGAACCTGTTGTAGGGCCTGTGCCATTCAAATGTAACATTGGGTCTGTAAAAAATGGATGTGATAAGTGTATTGTAAAAAATCACATTGCCATTTACGTTTACGGGCAGATTAGTATTAAGTGTAACCACATTTCCAATGATCGAAACAACCTGAAGTCCAAGGTTGGTGAGCTGGCCCGGGAAAATATCCGGAGCATCTGCCGCGGTAACAGTAAGCTGGTTGCTTCCGGCACTTCCTGTGCTGGGGCTTATAACCGTATCCTTGGGTGTCATGGAACAACCTGCCTTAATGTAAGCCGATAAATTTTTAATGGTCATATAACGACGCAAACTGGTGGTTTGAGTAAACCGTACTTCGTCGTTCAGCCCGGTAAGCGGGAACCCGGTATTGTCGTAACACATTTCAATTATGAGCGGGTTGGTGCCACCGTTCCATACTATCGGTGTGGATAAGGGAAGTAAAACGGTTCCGTAATCGTTCAACACCGGAATGTACACATCGGGATCGAGATCGCCGCTGAAAATGGTTACCGGTGAAGCAGGTGATCCAACCGGTAGCGGAATATTGGCTGCGGCGCCAACACCAAACACCGACTGCGGATTGGTAGTGTAAAAATACTTAATCGTAAAATTCTTATATGGATTACCGTTAGATTTTCGTTGAATGTGCACTCGAATGGCAGTAATTACATCACCGGCGCGCATGCCCTCTGCGAGCAGTTCGGTCTGAGTAATGGAAAGAAATGAGCGGCTGCGTTGCGACGAAGCCAGTGGCGAGTCGTTGGGGCGGGGCAGCAACCCGTTGCTTACCTGTGCCGAATCGCTGAAATTGGAATTGATAACAACGGCACTGTTCGGAGTTTGAATCATCATGGAATCCAGAACCGTTAAGGAACTTCCGGTGGTTGCATCCACATGAATGGTATCGGCGCCTTCAATGCGTAACTTCAACGCCCTTGCCTGCACGCTGTCGCGGATAACCGGACGGTGATAAGTATAAATTCCACCGGTAGGTCCGCCGGGAATACGGACATTTTTGTCGGGGTTCCCGGCTATTGGTACTACGGATGGGCACCAGTTAGCCTCATCCAGCCAGTTGTCGTTAATGCCAAGCCAGGTGGTCCATCCCGGCACACCGGGGCAATTTGGAAGCAGGGTTATGATGTAATCTTCCGTTTCGCCGTAGGTACGGGTGGCATAAGGGTGCAGGTTAGGACTTGAGATAGCTTCGCGGACCCTAAGCAGAGCTGGCCCTACTTTGGCTGTATCGGGTACGGTGAAGTTGGCAGTAAAAGTGGTGTAAGCGGCTAACGAACCGGAATTGGCAATTTTTTCATTGGCCGAGAATACAAAATCACCGTTGAAATCGATCCAGGCAGAAATATAATTGTTGGATGATAAGCTTCCAACCTGCATGGAAATGGTATAGATGGTAGTTCCGTCGGCCGTAAGAGTGGTGGTTTTTCCGGGTAGTGGCTGAAACAATTCGTAATCGCTGGGGTGTGTTTGCCATGGGCAGCTTCGCGGAAAAGGCGGAGGACATGCCGGACCAGCTGTCCAGGCACCCGAAGTACCTGTTATGGTATTCAAGCTGTTATTAATCCCGACAGGATGATTACCCTGAAGAATTACTTTATTGATCCAGCAGGTACGGTTGTGAGAGGCGCCACCGCAATAACTGGAATAACTGGGAATGGTAACATTGCTCCAGATAATCCGTGAACCGGGCAGGGTCATGGTAAAGGGTGTTACGGCTGCTGCCGACATGGTAAATCCGATCCATTCGGCATCGACATAATTTCCGGTAGTGGCTGTGTTGGATATCCGGTAAGTGAGCCAGAAATGATTATACCCGTGTTCGAGTCCGTTAAAGGAAGCCATTCCTGAATAATTGGCATTTGGAGCGGTGAGGAATGTAAAATTGGTCAGCCAGGGGTTGTTGTAAGTACCGAGCAATATGGCCGTGGTGGTGTCGAAGGTAGGGGTGCCACCCGAGTACCACAATCTGGCACTGACGATATCCGACAACGGATTTGTGCTTCCGTTGGTATTAAACTCCATGTTGGCGAGAACCCTCGGATTAGCTGCACCCTCCATAGTGAGTCTGCAGCCAATAATTTGTTCACCGGGTCGTCCTGCGGCGGTGGTATTGATGTTTTGGGATATTACTTCCGCTGAGTTGGCGGTGTAGGTTTGGTTCAGTGGATACGTGTTAACACTCAAATCATCAATAAACATATTGTATCCGGCACCGCTGATGGCGACAATGATGATATAAACCGAATTCGTGTTGTAGGGGCTTACATTTGGAATGGTATAAAAGTACTGGTTCCATCCGTTTATGATGGCCGGCACGGGTGCCAGAGCGCATGACCGGTGAATGGTAGTTGCCCCTGTCGAAATTTCTGTAAGCAAAGTTGCCCCGGTGGGCCCCAGTGCGAAATGGGATGAATCATTTACATACACCTGAATACGGTCGACCGAAGCCTGTGCGCCAATATTGTCCCTGAAAAACCAGAAATTAAAAGCAGCGCCACCGCCCGGCATCCCATTCCTCATATCGAGTTTTTTAGTCGATATGAATGAGGTTTCACCGGCTATAACATCTCTCGAATTGAACCCTAACATATCAGCACCGGTGTGGGCGGTAATGGTCGGGAACGCCGCCACATTGGAGCAATGAAATTTATTGTCGACATCTATGCTCACACCTATCTGTTCCTGGAGCCATCCAAGTGGAATGTCATAATTCACTCCCGGCACCACATGTTCGAATGATTCGTTGTAAACAAGTTGAGCCTGTACCGGAACGGTTATCAGTAATACTAAACCTGCACAGAGAAATTTAGCAGATGAAGCAAGCTGGTTAAACAGGTGTTTTGTAATTGTTTTCATCATTTTATTGTATGTAGAGCTCCCGGGAAGGATGCACTCAATTCCCTGATGTGTGGTTAATTGCGGCTTAAAAGTATAATAAAAAAGTTATCATACAACAGCAGGTTTTAAAAATATTTAACGGGTTACAAACCGGTTACCGGATCCCTTTCGCGGGTAAGCCTGCCATTCACCTTGGCCGGAACCATTTGTAAATAACAAAATAAATTGCCCGCCGAAGCTTTACGTTAGTAAAGCGAAGGCGGGCGAAGTGGAGCCGGAGGGAGTTGAACCCTCGTCCAGGCAAGGGACTAACGAGCTTTCTACATGCTTAGCACCATTTAAATTGTAGGGATGAAACCTGGAGCGGTGCGCACCGGCAACATCCTTAGTTCCTTTTTCTTATCACGTTACCGGAACAGTAGCGCAACCAGCTCAAAAGAATGATACCCATTGTGCAGGATTAATGAGCCGAACCCCACACCGGATAGCTTGTCGGAGGTATCTGATACACCCGATCAGGCTTATTTCACTGAGTGAAATTAAGCCGCAAGCGCGTAATTGTTTTCGCCATTTAAGCGATTGAGAGTTGAGATTTACGAGCCATATTCACAACGCTCGGCATGCTTACAAATTAACCACTCCTGCTGTCGATACCTTTCGGCCCCGGTGCGGTTTTTTTGTTTACCGTACAAATTTAATCAAAAACCACTCCAAATCAGTCGCCTGCCTGTTTGTCAGCCCGCAGGGAGTAAATATTAGCTACTTTTGCGCCGTTTAAGGATATGATTATAGGTATTTTAAGAGAGGAGAAAATTCCTCACGACAAACGGGTGCCATTTACCCCCCTCCAATGTAAAACCATACAGGATCAGTTCCCGGGCACTTCGGTAGTGGTTCAGTCGAGCACATACCGGTGTTACCACGATGCTGAATACCAAGTGCAGGGTATTACGGTTCAGGAGGATATAAGCCACTGCGATGTGCTTATGGGCGTTAAGGAAGTGCCCGTTGATAAGCTGATTGACGGAAAGCGGTATATGTTTTTCTCGCATACCATAAAAGGACAAAAGCACAACCAGCCGCTGTTGCAGGCCCTTATTCAAAAAAAAATCACCATGATTGATTATGAGTGCCTCACCGACCGCGATGGCAACAGGATCATTGGCTTTGGAAGATATGCGGGTATTGTTGGCGCCTACAACGGTTTGATGGGTTATGGTGAAATGTACAACCTGTTCCGGTTAAAGCCGGCTCATTTGTCGCACGACAAAAAAGAACTTTTCGACGGACTCCGGAAGATCGGGATCCCGAATATTAAAATAATTATCACCGGTGGCGGAAGGGTGGCGCATGGTGCCGAAGAAACTATGGGTGCCATGAACATCACGAAAGTTACCCCATATGAATTTTTAAACTATTCATTTCGCGAGGCTGTATATGTGCAATTACATTCGCACGATTATTATGAGTCAAAGGACCAGTCGCCATTCAGCAAGTACGATTTCTACAATCATCCCGAAAGGTTTGTATCGGCTTTTACCAGGTATGCCGCTGTTTGCGATGTGCTCATTCACTGCGCTTACTGGGATCCGCGGGCGCCGGTTTTGTTTACGCTGAAAGAGATGAGCGACCCTTCCTTCCGCGTAAGCGTAATAGCCGATGTTACGTGCGACCTCAACGGCAGCATACCTTCTACCACCCGTACCAGCACCATTGAGGATAAATTTTATGGGTTCAACCCTATTACGGGGAAAGAGGAAGAAACTTTTAAACCGGGAACTATAACGGTTATGGCTATAGATAATCTGCCCTGTGAACTGCCCCGCGACTCATCGGATGGATTCGGAAAGCACTTAATTGAAAGGGTGATGCCGGCTGTAGTTACCAACAACGGCGATGAGCTGATGGCCCGGGCAACAATATGCCGGAACGGAAAACTCGAACAGAATTTTTTATACCTGAGCGATTTTGCAGAGGGAAAAGATCAGGCCTGAGTTATTTGTGTTATATTTTTCAGGTCAACCATGGTTTGAACAGGGTCCTTCGAGGAAAAAACGGTGTTACCCGCAACCAGCACATCGGCACCATGCTGAATAAGTTTGCCGGCATTTTCCAGAGTTACTCCCCCGTCAATTTCTATGAACGCGGAAGAGTTTTTCGATTGTATCAGGTTTTTTAATTCCGTGATTTTGGCATAGGTGTTTTTAATAAATTTTTGTCCCCCAAATCCCGGGTTCACCGACATCATACAAACCAGGTCGATATCATGAATAATTTCTTTCAGTTGTGTAACGGGTGTGTGCGGATTCAAGGCCACTCCCGCTTTCGCACCGGTGCTTTTTATCAATTGAAGTGTCCGGTGTAAATGATGACAGGCTTCAATATGCACTGAAATAATATCCGCACCGGCATCGCGGAATTCTTTAATAAAATGATCCGGGTTCACAATCATTAAATGAACATCCAGCGGCTTTTTGGCCAGTTGCTTAACGGCTTTGATCACCGGAAAGCCAAACGAAATATTCGGCACAAAAACTCCATCCATCACATCCAGGTGAAACCAGTCGGCCCTGCTTGAGTTGATCATTTTTATATCTCGTTCGAGATTCGCGAAATCTGCTGACAGGAGGGAGGGAGCGAGGAGCATGGCACGAATTGAAGATTAAAGATTAAGAATTAAAGATTAAAAAATTGGGTGGTTTTGGGTATTTGTGTTATAATATTCTAAATTTTAAATTTTAAATTCAAAATTTTAAATGAACCAATGAACCAATGAACCAATGAACCAATGACTCAATGACTCAATGACTCATTTTCTCCTGCTAAATTAATAAAAAAAAACCTCCCGGGGTGGGGAGGCGCACTTAGTTACTTTTCAAAAAGGTTCATTTTTTATTATTGTCCGAGGTACGTCTTGAGTATCTTGCTCCTCGAAGTATGCTTTAGTCTCCGGATAGCTTTTTCTTTAATCTGCCGGACCCTTTCACGGGTAAGTTCAAAACGCTCCCCGATTTCTTCCAGGGTCATCGACGGTCCTTCAACCAGCCCGTAATACAAACGGATTACATCCGCCTCACGTGGCGTTAAGGTTGAAAGGGCGCGTTCAATCTCGCGGCGGAGTGATTCGGTAAGCAGTGCGGTTTCGGGCGAGAGTTCATCTTCACCCGGTATGAGGTCAAGCAAATTTCCATCTTCTCCCTGGAGGAAGGGTGCATCCATAGATACATGCCGGCCCGAGCTACGCATGGTATCGCGGACATCGTCCTGTGAAATCTGCAACACAATACTTATTTCCTCATTGGTAGGTTCACGTTCAAAATCCTGCTCCAGCTGCGAAAAAGTTTTATTGATCTTGTTTATAAAACCTATCTTATTTAATGGCAGCCTTACTATGCGCGACTGTTCGGCAAGCGATTGCAGGATCGACTGACGGATCCACCAAACGGCATAAGAAATAAACTTAAATCCGCGGGTTTCATCAAAACGCTGAGCTGCCTTAATAAGTCCGAGGTTTCCTTCATTTATCAGGTCGCCCAAAGTGAGTCCCTGGTTTTGATATTGCTTGGCCACCGATACCACAAACCGGAGGTTCGCTTTAGTGAGCCGTTCCAGTGCTTTCTGGTCGCCCTGTTTGATTTTTCTGGCAAGTTCAACTTCTTCTTCCGAAGTAATCAACCCTACTTTACCAATCTCCTGCAAATACTTATCCAGCGACTGCGTTTCGCGATTGGTAACCTGTTTCGTAATTTTTAATTGTCTCATCGTTTTTACCTCAATCTGTATGGGGTGGTGTAACGCCCATCACAATTCTGAGTTACAAACGAGGAAAAACCGATGAATTTTAAAATGTAAGAAAAGGGCTTGTTATGAATAAAAGCTTGCCGCGAAAGGGTTACCTTACCTGATAAATGTAAGAAAACCCGCTTTTGGGGCGGGTTTTTACATGTTTTTGCTTTTTTACGTTAAGCAAGAATAAACTTCATTATTTTAAAGATCAATCCTGCTTTTCGGTAGGCACAATCCTTTTAGGAATGCCTCCCTGTCCTGAAACCGGTGGGGCATCGGGGCTTTTAGGCTGACCACCTGATCCGGCCGGCTTGGGAGTAAGTGCTTTCTTAGACAATTTCAGCTTGCCGGTTTTTTTATCGATATCGATCAGTTTCACCTGGATAATTTCGCCCTCCTTAAATACACCGTCCATCGACTCGAGCCGGTCCCATGAAACTTCCGAAATATGCAACAGACCGTCTTTTCCGGGCAGGATCTCTACAAAAGCTCCATAGGCCATGACAGACCTTACTTTACCTTCATAAACATCTCCAACCTCCGGTATAGCTACAATGCCTTTAATACGGCGTAACACCTCTTCGATAGACGCTTTGTCGGCGGAAGCAATCTCCACATAACCCATTCCGTCCTTTTCTTCAATAGAGATGGTTGCACCGGTTTCGCGTTGCATCTCCTGTATAATTTTTCCACCGGGTCCGATAATGGCTCCGATGAATTCTTTATCCACTTTGATGGTTTCAATGCGCGGAGCATGTGGTTTGTAGTCGGATGCAGGTTCCGAAATGGTTTTATTCATTTCATTTAAAATGTGCAA
>CAZPKJ010000034.1:0-6029 GCA_964587075.1 uncultured Flavobacteriaceae bacterium
AGAGAAAAACATCTGCATTTCATTGAAGTAGTTGATTAAGTGTTTCTTATGTGCAAATTAACGGCCCGGCTCAAAGTCTTTTGAAAAAATATTGGCCCGACTCAAACATCCCGCAGCCGCATTTGATTTTGTAATTTTGCACTCTTCTTGTTTTAAAACCTGTTTGATTAATTACTGCTATGACAACTACAACAACCCTTTCGGAAAAAGATTATGGAATTAAGGAACTGCTGCAACGGTTAGGTATACATGAAATCAATAATGGCGCTTGTAGCGGAACCAGATGGATAAACACCAATGGTGACCTGATTAAATCCTATTCGCCTGCCGATGGAAAACATATTGCCAGCATCCGCCAGGCTACTGCCGATGATTATGAAAATATTATTTCACATTCACAGAAGGCTTTTATCAAATGGCGGTCGGTGCCGGCACCAAAACGCGGTGAAGTTGTAAGACAAATTGGAAATGTTTTAAGAGAAAAGAAAGAGGATCTTGGAAAACTGGTTTCCTACGAGATGGGTAAGATTTACCAGGAGGGTCTGGGTGAAGTTCAGGAGATGATCGACATTTGTGATTTCGCAGTTGGTTTGTCGCGGCAGCTTCATGGATTTACCATGCACAGCGAAAGGCCCCAACACCGTATGTACGAGCAGTACCATCCGCTGGGAATTGTAGGTGTTATCAGTGCTTTTAATTTTCCGGTAGCAGTTTGGTCGTGGAACGCCATGCTGGCACTCGTATGCGGCGACACTGTTGTATGGAAGCCGTCGTCCAAGGTGATGCTTTGCGCGATTGCCGTTCACAACATTATAAGTGATGTATTAAAAGCCAACCAGGTTCCCGAAGGAACCGTTTGTCTGGTAGCTGGTAATTCAAAAAATGTAGGTGATAACTTTTTATCCGACACCAGGGTTCCGCTAATTTCTGCCACTGGATCCACTGCCGTGGGAAAACGGGTTGGAAGAATAGTAGGCGAACGCCTGGGCCGCAGCCTTCTTGAGCTCGGCGGAAACAATGCCATCATCATCACTGAACAGGCCGATATGGAAATGGCCCTGCGCGCTGTTGTTTTTGGTGCAGCCGGGACCTGTGGTCAGCGATGCACCAGCACACGACGACTCATCATCCACGAAAGTGTATATGAAAATTTCAAAAATAAACTGATTAACGCCTATAAACACATTAAAATTGGAAATCCGCTTCATACCGATACACTGGTTGGTCCACTCATTGATGTTAATGCGGTGAAAGATTTTACTGCCGCTATTGAAGAAGTAAAAAAAGAGGGCGGAAAAATTGCGTATGGAGGAACACTCCTTTCCGGTGAAGGCTTTGAATCGGGATGTTATGTGGTACCTGCCATTGCCGAAGTTGAAAACCATTATAAGATTGTACAGCATGAAACTTTTGCTCCAATTTTATACCTCATCAAATATAAAACTATTGATGAAGCTATCACACTTCAAAACAGTGTCCCGCAAGGATTATCGAGCGCGATATTTTCAAATAATATCCGCGAAACCGAATTGTTTCTGTCACAAAACGGCTCCGACTGCGGAATTGCCAATGTAAATATTGGTACTTCGGGCGCCGAAATTGGAGGTGCTTTCGGTGGCGAAAAAGAAACGGGTGGCGGCCGTGAATCGGGATCGGATGCCTGGAAAATCTATATGCGCCGTCAAACGAATACGATTAACTATGGTACGGAATTGCCATTAGCGCAAGGTATCCGTTTCGATATCTGATATACCCGGATTATAAATTACCGATGATCTTCCGTTTTTATGACTATTGACATTCACACGCATATTTTACCGGAACAAATTCCTGACTATGCTTCACGGTTTGGTTATGGCGGGTTCATTTCACTTGACCACCATAAACCATGCTGCGCAAGAATGATGGTAGGGGATAAATTTTTCAGGGAAGTGGAGGCTAATTGCTGGGATGCGGAGGTACGGATGAATGAGTGTGACCAACATGGGGTAAACGTTCAGGTTTTATCGACGGTGCCGGTTATGTTCAGTTATTGGGCCAAAGCTGCCGATTGTCTCGATGTATCCATGTTCCTCAATGATCACATTGCCGAAATAGTAACGAGGCACCCTAAACGATTTGCAGGGCTTGGTACAGTTCCTTTGCAGGATCCGCAGCTTGCCATAACCGAACTGGAACGTTGCATGAAAATAGGATTGCGTGGTGTGCAAATTGGAAGTCATGTGAACAGCTGGAACCTGAATGCCCCTGAGCTGTTTCCGTTTTTTGAAGCAGCTTCCAAACTTGGCGCGGCGGTTTTTGTCCATCCGTGGGAGATGATGGGACAGGAGAAAATGCAAAAATACTGGTTGCCGTGGCTGGTTGGTATGCCCGCCGAAACATCACTTGCTATTTGTTCGATGATTTTTGGAGGCGTTTTTGAGCGATTGCCACTGCTGCGTGTTGCTTTTGCTCATGGCGGAGGCTCATTCCCGTCAACTATCGGCCGTATTGAACATGGATTTAACTGCAGGCCCGATCTGGTGGCTGTCGACAATAACGTGAACCCGAGAAATTATATCGGAAAATTTTATTTCGATTCGCTCGTTCATGACAAAGACATGTTAAAATATCTGGTAAACCTTGCAGGTGCGGAAAAAGTCGCCCTTGGCTCCGATTATCCTTTCCCATTGGGAGAAAACATACCTGGTGAGCTTATTAAAAGCATGGATTTCGATGATGCAACCAAAGAGCGGCTGCTGAGCGGAACGGCACTGGAGTGGCTGGGCATGGAGAAAACAATGTTCACATGAACTTTATAACATCCCTGTTGAAAATAAATTGGAGTGTGGTACCTGCAGTGATTTTTCTGCTGATTTCATCGCCAGTAAAACTTTACGCACAACCTGCCGCCTATTCAGGTTCGGTTGTTGTGGAATTATTTACATCTCAGGGCGACATCAATAGTATTGACGCCGATAAAATATTACGTGATGTTATTGCCGAGGCCGCAAAAAACAACAGGCCTGTTTATGCAATTGCCATGCATGTTGATTTTTGGAACCGGTTTGGATGGAAAGATCCATTCAGTAGTTTTAAGTATACAACCCGGCTTCAAAATTATTCGTCGGTTTTCGGCGAAAAGGAAACCTATACGCCACGTTTTGTCATTAATGGCAAGCCCATTGGTTCAAATACCGATGCTAAAACGATTTCACAGTTTATTCAAAAGGAGTTGTTGGTTAAAACCCCTTTCTCGCCAACATTCACCTACCAGGTATTTGACGACACCTTGGATATAAGCTACCGGATTCATGGTAATGTGGAAAAAAATAAATCCGGAAGTGAGTCGTACATCAACATTGTGATAACCGAAAACGGGCTTTCAACCAAAGTTACCAAAGGCGACAATGCCGGAAAAACACTTTTGAACGATGCGGTTTCAAGGTTATTTTATACTACCGACCTTAAAACTGAAAATGGGGTAATCAGGGTTCCCCTGAAAGGTGTTAAACCCGGAAAGAATAAGAATATCATCTTTTTTATTCAGGATAAAAAACAGAAATCGGTAAAAGGGGCGACATCAGCCGGGTTTCAGTAAACATTAATATTTCAGGATTTTTTGCGAACCGGAACTATCGCCCTTCATGATTGTACCGGCAAATACCGGATACTCTTCCAACAGCCCATATTTGTTGTTTACAGCCTGTAAATCAACGTCTTGAATTCGATTTTTTTTGTTATCTTTGCACCTTAGATTCCCACCATGAGTGATCAGATTAAACACGAGTGCGGCATTGCCCTCATTCGACTGTTGAAACCCCTGTCGTTTTACAAAGAAAAATACGGCACAGCTTTTTACGGGGTAAACAAGTTGTATCTCCTGATGGAGAAGCAGCACAACCGGGGCCAGGATGGTGCCGGAGTAGCCAACATCAAATTAAACATCGATCCGGGTCACCGTTATATATCAAGGCACCGGAGTAACGGACCGCAGCCAATAGCTGAAGTATTTGATAAAATAAATTCGCGTTTTAGTGAGGCTGCAAAAGAATTTCCTGACCAGGTTTCTGATCCCGAATGGCTGAAAAAAAATCTTGCTTTCACCGGTGAATTATTTCTGGGCCATTTGCGTTATGGCACATATGGCAAAAACAGTATTGAAAGCTGCCATCCTTTTTTACGGCAAAATAACTGGATGAGCCGCAACCTGGTTGTAGCCGGAAACTTTAATCTCACCAATGTTGATGAGCTGCTGCAGCAACTTCTCGATTTAGGCCAGCATCCTAAAGAAAAATCGGATACCGTAACGGTACTCGAAAAAATCGGCCACTTTCTGGACGAAGAAAATGAATTGCTTTTTAAGCGATACAAGCAGGAGGGTTACGGCAATACGGATATATCAAGATTGATTTCAGAAAATCTCGATATTCAGCGTATCCTCACTCGGGCCGCGAAGAGCTGGGACGGCGGATATGTAATTGCAGGTATGTTTGGTCACGGTGATGCTTTTGTGATGCGCGACCCGAACGGCATCAGGCCCGCCTGGTATTACCACGACGATGAAGTTGCCGTAGTGGCTTCCGAACGGACGGCCATGCAAACCGCGTTTAATATCCCTGTTGAAAGTATCAAAGAAATTCAGCCGGGCCATGCATTAGTAGTAAGAAAAAACGGGCAGGTTGCCGAACAAAAGTTCCGCGAACCAATGGAACGGAAAAGCTGTTCGTTTGAGAGAATTTATTTCTCAAGGGGTAGCGACATTTCCATTTATAAAGAACGAAAGGAATTGGGGCGCTTGCTTTGTCCCGCTATTCTCGAAGCGGTCGACTACGATTTAAAGAATACCGTTTTTAGTTATGTACCCAATACTGCTGAGTCGGCGTTTTATGGAATGGTAAAGGGCGTGGAAGATTACCTGAGGGAGGTGAAGAAACGTAAAATCATGAAAGCAGGCCCCGGCATAAGTGAAGAACAGCTGGATGAAATTCTTTCTATCAAACCACGCATTGAAAAAATCGCCATCAAGGATGCCAAGCTCCGGACGTTTATTACCGAGGATGCACAACGCAACGATTTGGTTGCTCATGTTTATGATATTACCTACGGTACGGTAAAAAAAGATACCGACAACCTGGTAGTTATTGATGACTCTATTGTTCGTGGAACCACCCTTAAAAAGAGTATCCTGCGGATGCTTGACCGTTTGAATCCGAAAAAAATCGTCATTGTATCATCAGCCCCCCAAATCAGGTATCCCGATTGCTACGGAATTGATATGGCAAAACTAGGAGACTTTGTTGCCTTTGCCGCCGCCATAAAGCTGCTTGAAGATAATAATATGGAACACGTTATCGACAAGGTATACCATCTCTGTAAAGAACAGCTTTCGTTACCTACTTCACAAATGGTGAATCATGTAAAGGAAATTTACAAACCCTTTACGGCCGATCAAATTTCGGATCAGATTACTAAAATGATTCGGCCAAAAGATATTCGTGCCGACGTTCAAATAATATTTCAAAAAATTGAAGACCTGCATGCAGCGTGCCCGGGCCACACCGGCGACTGGTATTTTTCGGGTAACTACCCTACTCCGGGCGGCAATAAGGTAGTTTGCAAAGCTTTTGTAAATTACGTGGAAGGCAGCAATGAGCGAGCTTATTAATCAAATGTTTTAAAAACCGAAACATGATGAAAACTAAAAAGCCATTAATTGTTTTACTGCTGTTAACTGTATTCTCTGCCGCCCATTCAGCTTTTGGCTGGGGCACCGATGTTGTAATCCATCCGGGAGCACCCCTGGCACAACATGCTGTAGCAGCAAAACAAAACGGAATATTGTATGCGGGTGTTCCTGTTGCACTGGCCGTAAACAATACTGTTTATTTTTATACTTCCACCGATAATGGTTTGAACTGGACATTAACGCCTATAGCCGGGCCTTTATCATTTAGTCCGGTCATTAAAACCAAAATGGTTGTTACCAGTCTTGACAGTGTCCTTTGCTTTATACATATGGATAATACCATTTATATTGTTAATGTTGA
>CAZPKJ010000034.1:6039-19977 GCA_964587075.1 uncultured Flavobacteriaceae bacterium
ATCGGGAGTTACAGGCCAGTTCACGCAATCGGGTGTTCAGGAGTTTGATGCAACTGCCGGATCGGGAAACTTTTGTTATGTGTTTGTTCAGGAGCCTGCCATTAACACCATCAGGCGTTATGGAACCGGCGACGGAGGCATCACATGGACCGGAAACACAGCACTGGTTACAACAACAGGTTATCGTCCGAGAGTACATATGTCGGCCGGAAGATTAATATTAAATTATTATGGTCCGGTGCTCGCCGACACAAGTTCATCTATTATACGGGCGGCGTTTTATAATGAAGGAGTAGCCGGAACCATTACACCGGGCACATTCCAGGATGTGGCAACCAATACATCCGTAAAGAAAAAGCAATTTCAAACGGTAATTAATAACGGAATCGTCTGGTTTTATTTTACCGAAGGTGATCTGTTGCAATCGTTGAAATGCCGGGTTAGTACCGATAATGGCGTAACCTATCAGCCCGAGTTTGTAATTTCGGGCGGGCCCGCTGTAAATGCATTCAGGTTTGATGCCGCGCCATACATTACAGGAGCAGGTTTTGGAAGTTCGGTTACCTGGCTTGCCGACAGCATTGCACCAACCGGACTATTTAATAAGATGATTTATGCCACTGCATCCAATTTGACTCCATCCACTTTCACCATTCCGCCTTCACCTATAGATACCTATAATGATAGCCTGGTTTCAAATGTCAGCAGTATGGAATTTCCAGTTATCATTAATTACAATGTTTGGTCTGTAACCGAAACCACTGTTGCCTGGGTAGGAGAAACATCATTTGGACCAACGCTGTTATTCGACAGGTTATCATCCGCTACAGGGCTTCCATTTTCTGCAAATTCAGGGGTCGGTTTACAACTTTATCCCAGTCTTTCGGATAATTTTATTCATATTAATTCAGGAAATTTCAAGGATCTGACCGGGCCGGTGGAAATCATTTCGGCCAGTGGCAAATTAATCATGACCATAGATATGGGAAATATTACCGGTAATAATTATACGTTAAATGTTGGCCACTTTTATTCAGGATGGTACTTTTTAAGGGCACAAACCCGAAACGAGATTATAGTCAGGAGATTTGCTGTTATAAAATAACTTTAAAAGAATCTGCTGCAATTGCTGCTTTCATAAACATCTTAAGTAGTAATTTAATTATCCTATGAAAAAACAACCCACGTACTTTGGGAAGATTATCAATTATTTTCTCCAGGGGCTGTTGCTTACTGCTCCAATCACAGTAACTTTTGTAGTTATTATTCAAGCCATATTATGGATTGACGAATTAATTCCCGTTCATCTGCCTATTGATATTCCGGGACTCACCCCATTCGAAATTCCGGGTATTGGCATTATTGTACTGTTTGTTGCCATCACCATTGTAGGTTATTTTGCCTCAACACTTGTAGCTAACCCGATATTTAACATGGTTGAGAAGCTGCTTGGTAAAACTCCGCTGTTAAAAATCATTTATACTTCAATGAAAGACCTGGTTGAAGCTTTTATGGGAGAAAAAAAGCGGTTTACCAGGTCGGTACTGGTAACGGTAAACTACAGCCCGGTGATACAGCGAATAGGTTTTGTTACCGAAAACGACCTGACTCGCCTTGGAATAGAATCGAGTAAAATTGCGGTTTACCTGCCCTTTTCATATGGGTTTAATGGCCAGATGTTAATCATAGAATCGACAAATATTCAGGAACTTGAGGTTTCAGGCGCCGAAATGATGAAGTTTATCATATCCGGCGGAGTTACTGAAATATAATTTTGCTATTTGTTGAAAATTGTTTAACTTATCAAATAACCGGAACCAACATTTAAAACTAATAATTTTATGAAAAATTTTATCTTATTTATATTCCTGATTTTCACTTCTCATGAATTGCTGTCGCAAAAAATTGCTATCAGGCACGACGGAGCCGATCTGGGAGGACAAGTTAATCCTGTTACCATTGCCGAAATACCCAATGGTGAGTTGAAGTCGGTTGAAAAAAAATGGAAATCGTATCTTAAAAAACATGGCGGCAAATTAAGTTCTGACGATGGGGAACTTTTTCTGGATAACGGACAGGTTAAAGCAATCAGCAACGATACGCTCGATATTTTTTCCAGGGTAGCCGGCTCAGGGGCGACAGTTTTTATCAGTATAGCTGTGAATAAGGATGGTGTTTTTGTAAATAACAGTGACGGGAACTCGCCTTCAATAGATAAATTCCTGTACGACTTTGTTTTTGATATCCGTAAACAAATGGCCGAAGACGAATTGAAATCAGCCGAAAAACTGCTAAAAACGAGAGATAAAGCTTACGACTCACTGTTGAAGTCGAACAAAAAACTTGAAAAGAGCATAAAGAAAATGCGGGAGCAAATATCAGATAATGAAAGGGAAATAAAAAAGAATGATGAGGCCATAGAAAAAAAGAAACGGGAAATTAGCAAACAGGAAGCACTGGTTAAGGAACTTGAAAGAAGACTGAAGTCGATTGAATAACTTACTCTTTTTATGACTCTGAGAGATACAAAAACAATTCCCCCAAACGACTCTGATAAAGATTTACTTAAGGAGAAATCAAAAAAGCTTATTGAGAACATAGGCGACCTGCAACACAGGCTCTATGCCGAATCTAAAGCATCGCTTCTTGTTATTTTTCAGGGAATGGATACGGCAGGTAAAGACGGGGCCATCCGGAATGTGTTCGCTGATGTAAACCCTATGGGATGTCATGTAATCGCATTTAAGAAGCCCACTGAAGTGGAATACTCATACGATTTTTTATGGAGGATCCATCAGCATGTGCCCCCCAAAGGCATGATTCACATATTTAACCGTTCGCATTATGAGGACATTCTTGTTCCGGGAGCAGAGGGTTACATTGATAAGAAAATTATTAATACCCGGTATGAACAGATCAACGATTTCGAAAAACTTTTAGTCATGAACGGAACTTCGGTTGTTAAATTTTTGCTTCATATTTCGCCCGAAGAGCAGGAAGAGCGGCTGCGTGAACGAATGACGGATCCTAAAAAATTCTGGAAGCACAAGGATTCGGATTGGGAAACGCGAAAAAAATGGGATAAGTATCTTGAAATGTACGATACTATTCTTGAAAAGTGCAACGCTGTTCCGTGGAACATTGTACCGTCCGATAAAAACTGGTACAAGGAATATTTAGTTGCTGATGCCGTTCACAGCGCCCTTTTAAAAATTAAACCCTCCTACCCGCCGCTCATTACAAACATGGGCCATTGAAGCGCTTTTATTCCTCAAAAACTACCTGTAACACCGTTTGTCCAACTATTTTTAAAGTGCCGGCATCTATCTGGTCCATGTTATCGGTTACGCGGTGATGATGATTAAAAAAGTCGCTGCGGTCAACATGGTAATGTACAATTACAATGCAAGGAATGTTGGCAATTTGATTAACATAAAGATGGTCGTCGGTAATAGCTCCGGTTTGGGCATTAATAAAAAAACTTCCATAACCCAATTTTGCAGCTGTTCCCCAAACCCTTTCAACTAATCCGGAAGCATAGTGAACCGACACCCCTTCTTTTGGGAAAACGGCATCTTTCGCGCCAACCATATCGAGGAGGATACCATACTTTGCATAATACCCGGTTTTATGCGGGTTACGCGCCCAGTACTGCGCGCCCAGGCACCACGAGTCGCGCATCTCAGGAAAACGGCTATCCTCCGGCTGGCCATAATCTTCCAAATCGAAGAGGATGATGTCGACACCTGTTTCAGGTTGTGCAATACTTAATTGCCTGGCAATTTCAATCAGAACCCCTACACCGCTTGCCCCATCGTTGGCCCCATCGAATTTCAAGTTCTTTTCTGAGCCCTCATCGCGGTCGGCAAAGGGGCGCGTGTCCCAGTGCGCACACAACAGAATGCGCTTGGTAAGCTCCGGCTTATAGGACGCAATAATATTTTTCAGTTCAAACTTTTTCTGATCAAACGTAGTAACAATTCCTTTTTGCACAAATGTTTCGGGAATGTAACTTTTGAGCTTTTGTTCGAGCCACACAGCACATTCGGCATGCGCGCGGGTTCCGGGAATACGGGGACCGAAATTAACCTGTTGCTGTACGAAAAAATAAGCCGAATCGGCATTCAATTGTGGCACCACAACTGCCGGGCGGACCGTTTGGCCAGGCTTTTCAGTGGTGCCGGGTTGTTTTTTGGTATTATCGGTACACGCCGAAAAAATAATTAAAAAAGATGTTGCTATGAATAACCTGGATGCGCTCATGATCATATATAAATTATCCTTTCGACCAGGTTGTTCCGTCTTTCGTGTCTTTAATCGCGATACCCAGCTTACTGAGTGAATCCCTGATTTTATCGGCCGTTGCAAAATCTTTCTCCGTCTTGGCCTTGGCCCGGATATCAAAAATGAGTTCCATCAGCGATTCCACATCTCCCGACTCCTTCTTTATTTCCGGCTTTATACCTAATATATCCGTTAAAAAGTCGTCGAACAGTTTTTTAACACGTAATATATCCTCTGCCGTTAGTGATTCTTTTCCATCATTCACCGAATTAATGATTCGTGCCGCTTCAAACAGAGTTGCGATTACAATGGCGGTATTGAAATCATCATTCATCGCGGCAAAGCAATCAAGCTCCAGCTTTTTTACATCGCTCGACGAACTATCGGATGGTTTCAGCTTGTCGATAATCTCAAAGGCACTTATAAGTCGCTGAAGCCCTTTGCCGGCAGCCTGGAGCGCTTCGTTTCCGAAATCGAGCGTACTCCGGTAATGCGTTTGCAAAATAAAAAAACGGACGGTCATAGGAGAATAACCCTGATCCAGCAGGTGGTGGCCACCGAAAAACATCTCACGCAGAGTGATGGTATTATTGTACGACTTTCCCATCTTCCGTCCGTTAATAGTTATCATATTATTATGTAACCAGTATTTAACGGGTGATTGTCCGGTAGCAATTTTTGTTTGCGCAATTTCACTTTCGTGATGGGGGAACAGGAGGTCCATGCCACCGCCATGAATATCGAAAGGTGTACCCAGGTATTTGGTAGCCATGGCGGAGCATTCAATGTGCCAGCCCGGAAACCCTTCGCCCCAGGGGCTGTTCCAGCGCATGATGTGCCCGGGTGAAGCTTTCTTCCATAAGGCGAAATCAGCGGCATTCCTTTTTTCGTCCTGTCCTTCAAGGTCGCGGCTTCCCGAAATCATCTCATCAATCACACGGCCGCTCAGTTTTCCATAATCGTGGCCGGCGGCATACTTGGAAACATCAAAATAAACCGACCCGTTACTCTCGTAAGCAAATCCTTTTTTGATAATCTCATTAATCATATCAATTTGTTCAACGATATGTCCGGTAGCCGTTGGTTCAATATTTGGCCTTACACAATTCAGCAAATCCATCATATCATGAAAAAGGTTGGTATACTTTTGTACCAGCTCCATGGGTTCAAGCCGTTCGAGTTTTGCTTTTTCGTTTACCTTATCAACGGCATCGCGTCCCTCTTCTTCGAAGTGTCCGGCATCGGTAATGTTACGTACATAGCGAACCTTGTATCCAAGATAAGCCAGATATCGGTAAATTACATCGAAAGTAACGTAAGGCCGTGAGTGCCCTAAATGCGACTCACCCGAAACGGTGGGACCACAAACGTACATACCTACATAGGGTGGATGTACCGGTTCAAACAATTCCTTTTTCCGCGAAAGCGAATTTGTAATGTATAGTTTATTATTCATAAAAAATCAGGAAGCGGTGCTGGCCGTTTTTTGTTCGTTCAGGTGATACAGCATATCGGAAGTCATCGCCGCAAGGTCATATTTTTCACTCCATCCCCAATCGGCACGGGCCACAGAATCGTCGATTGATTTTGGCCAGCTGTCGGCAATCGCCTGACGGAAATCGGGTTTGTATGAAATGTTAAATCCGGGAATATGTTTCTTTATCTCAGTTGCAATGGAAGCAGGATCAAAACTCATTGCGGCAACATTATAGGATGATCTTATTTTCACTTTATCTGCCGGCGCATTCATCAGATTAATGGTGGCATCTAACGCGTCGGGCATATACATCATGGGCAGCATGGTGTCGCTTTTTAAAAAACATTCATAAGTCCCTTTTTCCATTGCCTGGTGATAAATATCAACCGCGTAATCGGTAGTTCCTCCTCCGGGTGCCGACTTATACCCGATTAATCCCGGGTAGCGAATACTGCGAACGTCGACCTTAAATTTCTCGTAATAATATTCACACCATCGCTCACCGGCCTGTTTACTGATACCGTAAACGGTAACGGGTTCCATTACGGTATGCTGGGGCGTCATGTTACCCGGTGTAGTTGGACCAAACACGGCAATGGAACTGGGCCAAAATACTTTCATGTTTTTCTTCTCCCTGGCAATATCCAAAACATTAAACAACCCTTCCATATTCAACTTCCAGGCAAGCTTCGGATTTTGTTCGGCCGTTGCCGAAAGCAATGCTGCCAGCAGGTAAATTTCAGTAACCTTGTTTTGCGAGATCAGGCGGGCAATGGCATTAAAGTCGAGCACATCGGCAATAGCAAAGGGACCGCTATCGCGGAGATCACCTTTTGCCGGCTTAACATCGCTGGCAATAACTTTATCACTTCCCATGTTGTCACGCAGCCGCATCACCAACTCGGTTCCTATCTGGCCTCCGGCCCCTAATACCAATACTGTTCCATCTTTGCTCATACCTTGATTGTACAAACTACAAATGTAGGAGTTATTTTATTTAATCAGAGGTAAAAAACCGTTTACCTTGCAGTT
Organism: uncultured Flavobacteriaceae bacterium; assembly: GCA_964587075.1. GTDB lineage: Bacteria > Bacteroidota > Bacteroidia > AKYH767-A > OLB10 > CAZPKJ01. Next base: position 12,833 of record CAZPKJ010000034.1, read on the forward strand.
ACAGGCCGGCAGCCTTTAATATACAATCCCATAACTTCAAAGACGTTGACTCCCACGAAAATTTCTGACTTTGCAAAATACCCATCCGCGAAAGCGAATGCTGCACATTGCTGTCGGCCGAAACCTGTTGCATGGCCGAGGCAATGGACTCCACGCTGAACGGATCAACTAATATTGCCGCACCCCCGCTCACTTCGGGCATGGATGTAATATTGGAAGTAATAACCGGAACTCCACATCTCATGGCTTCGATAATGGGAACGCCAAATCCTTCGAAATACGAAACATAAGTAATAGCCAGTGCCGAGGCGGTAACGCGTACCAGTTCATCCACCGGCAGCCTCCCGGTAAAAATAACATCCTCCTTAAATTTCATGTGAGAATAAACCGATTCCATTTCGGTTGTCCACCACTTTTTATGGCCCGCAATAAGCATTTTTACAGCACTGGCATTGTGATGGCGGAAATGTTCATACGCCCGTAGCAGGTTGGCAATATTTTTTCGCTGGTGCAACATGCCAACAAAAAGAAAATAGGGTGCGCCACCGGTATATTTGCTGCGAACCATTGATATATTTTCAGCGCTTAACGGTTCAAACAAACTGTTAACACCATTATACACCACATCAATTTTGTCGGGCTGAATGTTGTAACATTTTACAATATCTTTTTTTGAAAATTCCGAAACGGTCGCTATTCGTGTTGCTTTTTGTGCGAATTTTCTGAAATAGTAACGGTAATAGTGCCGGGTTAAAAAGGGCAGATCGCCCGGATAATGTTCAAAATTTAAGTCATGCATCACCGACAGTTGTTTGGTTCCCGATGACAGGCTGAGGTAACCATCGGGACTCAAAAACAGGTGGGGCCTGTGCCTGTTGAGCGCATTACGAACGCTATGCTCGAACCACCAGTAATAGAGAAACGGATGGCGTGCCTGGGGAAAAAGCGCCAAAGGCGTAACATTTTCGCTGAACACAAATTCACTGCTCCAGGGACGGTCAAAATAAAAATACCACTTTACCGAAGGGTTTGATTCAGTAAGGTGCCGTAAAGTATGGTAGGTAAACCAACCAATTCCATCCAGTTTCCCGGGAAGCAGAAGCCGCGTATTAACTGCAATGATCACCGTGGCTGGAGTGTGTTAATGATTGACATTTAGGTAATTAGTAAAATTATTGGATCCGTTGCCGGGATGGTATCACTATGAACTTTCAAATTGGTCTTAACCATACCAACACCGACGACCAGATGGAAATCAGTATCTTTGAAGGCCTGGTGCCGCATTTAGAAAGAGTGGCAATATTATAGATAATTACAAAATAAAATCACTTTTTTGTGGTTGATGTTAATTGAGTAACCTAGAACCTCATAGTATGACACGAACGCTTTTTCTTGTAACGATATTGTTGGCAGGATTAATTCCCGTAAAGGCACAGGACCTGGCACTGGGTCAATGGCGTGTCCATTTGCCATTTCTCAAATCGAGGGCGGTAACCATAGCCGGCGACCGGATTTACTGTGCCGCCGAACGGGGCTTGTTTTATTATAACACCTCCGATAACAGCGTTACTCCCTTGTCAAAAATTTCGGGGTTGTCGGAATTAAATGTGAGTGCATTGGGTTACAATGAAACTACCGGCTCCCTGCTAATAGCCTATGAAAATGCCAACATTGACTTAATTGCCGGCAACAAAATTTTTAATATTTCCGATATCAAGCGTAAAAATCTTACGGGTGATAAAAATATTTACCGGATCTCCTTCCGCGATCATTACGCCTATCTTTCGTGCGGATTTGGAATTGTTGTGGTTGACCTGATAAAAAAAGAGATTAAAGAAACTTACATCATTGGTCCTAACGGTACCAACATACGGGTTTTTGATATCGCCTTTTTTGGAAACATGGTTTTTGCTGCAACCGAAGAGGGGATATTTTCAGCCGACATTAACAATCCGAACCTGATTGATTATTCAAACTGGAGTATTTCGCTTGACGACATTGGCAACGCGGGCGATTACAACCATATTGAATTTTTTGAAAACCGGCTCATTGCAAATTATGCAAAACCAAATGCCCTGGATTTAAATTCCATTGACGAAATAAAAGTTTACGATGGCTCCGTCTGGGGTCCTGCTCCGGCATCCATATGGCAGGATCCAACCAAAAACTACGCATTTGGAATGTCCGATAATAAATTACACATTACTGACGGCTATAGTGTAAGTATTTATAATACCTCTTTAAACCGGATCCGGAAAATAGATTTAAATGTTTACAGCAGCCCGGCTCCCCGCGATGCCATAACAGGCAGCAACGGCCTGCTTTGGATCGCCGATAACGAACAGGGCCTGGTTGGTATTTCGCCAGCCAACCAATACCGTTTCCTTTTCCCCGACGGTCCCCAGTCGGATCTGGTGAGTGCCATGAGTGCAGTAAACAACCATTTGTGGGTAACACATGCCACACGAACCGCAGGATGGTTTAATGTATATACACCGGGTAATTTTTCGGACTTCAAAAACAACAACTGGAATTCGTACAACAATAAAACCATAACAGGCACACCTTTCGTCATTGGAAGTTATTTCGATAATATGTCGCTGGCTGTTGACCCTGGAAATTCGAACCATGTATTTATCGGATCGAAAGGAAACGGATTGCTCGAAATGTTAAACGGACTTCCGGTTGCCGCTTACCGCGATAACAACAGCACGTTGCAGGTAGGTATTGGTAACCCTACACAGTGCCAGGTAGTAGGGATGGGTTTTGATAATGACAATAATCTTTGGGTATTAAATTCACTCGCCGCCCAACCGGTTAATGTACGTTTAACGAACGGCGACTGGAAAGCTTTTTCTATTCCCGGTATCCCGGGTGCACCGCTGTTTGGCGACATGACACTGGATTCGTATGGACAAAAGTGGATAAATGTATTGGGCAACAATGCCCCTTTGGGCAGCGGGTTGGTTGTTTTTGACGATAACGGTACGATGGATGAAACTTCCGACGACCGTTCCAGATTTTTTACTACCGGTCCGGGTAAAGGAAATCTTCCAAGTGTTGATATAAGAGCTATCGTTGAAGATCTCGATAATGAAATATGGCTTGGAACCGGTAAAGGTGTGGCTGTTATTTATTCTCCCTCATCTGTTATAACAAGCTCCAACTTTGATGCCCAGCAGATTCTCATTAACCAGGATGGCGTGAATCAGTACCTGCTCGAGTCGGAAGTGGTAACTGCTATTGCTGTTGACGGAGCCAACAGGAAATGGATTGGAACCGAAGCCGGAGGCGTTTTCCTGATGTCGGCCGACGGAACACAACAGCTGTTAAATTTTAATGAAGTCAACTCACCGTTGCTTTCAAATTATATTCTTGCCATAACCATTGATCAAAAAACCGGAGAGGTTTATTTTGGCACCAACCGCGGCATTATATCCTATAAGGGCGATGCCATCCTGGGAGATGGCGGATGTAAGGATGTGCTTGTATATCCCAATCCCGTTAAGGAAAATTACAGCGGGCCCATTGCCATACGCGGTCTTGTTGCTAACGGTAACGTAAAAATTACTGATGTTAGCGGTAACCTGGTTTACGAAACCACTGCCAACGGAACCCAGGCAATATGGAATGGTAAAAATTTTAAGGGCGAGAAAAGTCATACGGGCGTATACCTGGTTTTCAGCAGCGATGGTGAGGGTAAAAACACTTGTGTAACAAAATTACTTTTTATAAACTAACGCCTTTGTGATGCCATGAAAATTAAAACGCGGGGCATCGTTCTTCATACCACCAAGTATAGCGAAACAAGTCTGGTTGTAAAAATTTACACCGAAGAATCGGGGTTGTTATCCTGTATTGTTGGGGGGGTCAGGACAAAGAACAGTAAATTTAAAAGCTCCTTCTTTCAGCCGTTGTCGCTCGTTGAGCTGGTAGCTTCGGGAAAACAGGGGCAATCGTTGCTGCGTATTACCGATATCCACCTGTCGCCACCATTTGTTTCCGTTTCGGGTAATGTTATCAAAAGCACCATAGCTATTTTTCTGGCAGAAGTTATATACCGGTCAATCCGCGAAGAGGAGCCAAACCCCTCATTGTTTCAGTTTATGCATTCGGGGATTCAAATCCTCGATATGAGTCATGAAAACTGCTCGCGGTTTCATCTTTATTTCCTCATCCATTTAACACGTTACACCGGTTTTTACCCCAATGGTGAATGTATTGCCGGCCAAAGCCTGTTCGACCTCAGCGAGGGAAGTTTTACGCTGCGCATTCCTTCCCACCCGTATGTTATGGAACCGGCCCTGGCAAACTTACTTTGGCAATATCTTCAGCGAAATTTCGAAAACCACCATGAGGTAATTATCAGTAATGAGCGGGCTTTAAAACTTCTGGAGCATCTTATTACCTATTACGAACTGCATCTTACCCACGGCCAATCCATCCGGTCGCATAAAATACTTAGTGAGGTACTTCATTGATTGGATTTTATAAAACTTTCACGCGCTGCCTCCCATTCTGAATAAATTAATACTTTTGAAGTTTAAACCCGGTCATCCGGCCACCATAGGAACTATTTATCTCAATAATAAAATTTAATAAATTTCGCAAACATGATTCAAAGAATTTCCGGTTTTTTTTCGTGCTTATTGCTTTTAAGGCTTTATCCGATGTTAATTCTGGCAATAGCCATAGCCTCGTGCAATAATCCCGACAGTAAGGAAAAAGAATCCGCCAACGAGCTCCCAAAAGTTACCGGTTACAATCCCTTTGAAAAATCCAAAATTTCGATTGAAGTTTTTAAGGTTGATTCCATTGAAACCAATGGTTCAAGGGGATGGGGTTATGATGTAATGATTGATGGCAAACTTTACATTCACCAACCCAATATCCCGGCTATTATGGGCAATAATGGTTTTTCGAGCGAAGAAAAGGCCCGGATTGCCGGTGAATTTATCGTTGAAAAAATCCGTAAGAACATTTTGCCACCCTCGGTTACCCCCGAGGAGCTGGATAGTATTGGTGTGCTTGATTGATGAAAAAAATTACAGCTACCCTGATACTCATTTTTATTTGCGTTGCATCCGGTAACGCCCAGGATGTCATTGTAAAAAAATCGGATGAGTCGGAAATAAAATGTACCATCGTTTCACTTACCGACACCGTAATAACATACCGGTTATATAACTCTTCCAATGATACGGTGTACACTATTAAGCGCTATGAAGTGCTGTCTTTTTTTACCGGAACCGGCACAAAAACCCAGGTTAAGCCATTAAACGAAAACAGCTATGATGATTTGCTGGGAAGGTATCACATCGGAAAATCGGTACCCGGACTGGTTATACTCAGCAGCGGTGATACATTAACCGGTACGATTTCGGTTCGTAATGTCGCCCGTAATCAAACCCATGTACTATTTACAGGCAGCGACAACAAAACGCAACGCTTTGGGGTGAACGATTTGAAAGGGTATGAATATGACAACCTGGTTTATCAAAAAATTAAAACAGGTTATAATGGTGAAGTAACCAACGGCGTACGATCAACAGATGGGTATCATTTTCTTCACCTCGAGGTGGCAGGTCCTGCCCGCTTGTACCGTTTTTATACATTGAAATTCAAGGGTGCCTTGTATAACCCTGATGTGGAGCCGCCTTTTTATTATGGCAAACTAAAAACGCATTATGTAATCATCCACCCGTCGGGGAAACAGATTTTCACCAAGGGAAGAACCATTAAGGGTACCCTCAACAGGATCTTTGAGGATAACACGGAACTGTTACAGCAGGTACGGCGCAAAGGACCAAAAAAACAGGAACTGCCCACATGGGTTCGAAGCTACAATTCCTGGTACGAAAAGCAGAATCGTTAAACAGTCACTTTTTTATTATTTCCGTTTCCTTAATCATGATTTTTCCATCAACCGTGTCGACAGTTGATTCCCGTATTACATTTTCATCATCACCGGATTTTAATTTTAATCCGCCGCGCATGCCCGGCCCTTCCATACAGCAGTCGTAACGGCCATGCATGCCATGATGCATAAACCGGCCATCCTGTTTGCGAATGTGATATGGCGCGGTACATGTGTCGCCCGGGCAAACCTGACGGTGCCACATGCGTCCGCAAACGCGCGACACCTGAACGGCCATCATTCCGGCGGCAATTACCAGTACGAAGTAGGTCATCCACGTAAGTAATGCCCCGTGGTTACCGGCTTTAATCCGGGTTAAAACAAACAGTGCCAGTAATATAACCAGCAGCGTTAACGATAATGAAATGGCAGTCATAGCTGTTTGATTTTTGTGTGTGACTGTAAACTTATAAAGAAAGCCTGAAAATAAAAAACTTAATCCTGCGGCTTGCGACGATAACAGAGTTGTACCAGGCCCGAGGGATACGACCGGGAATACATCAATTTTAATTTGATGGTTGCCGAGGCTTCCTCAAACAACCTGATTCCTGAGCCGAGAATAACAGGTATAATAGATATGATATACTGATCCATCAGGTCGAGGTTAATCATTTGCTGCACCAGGTTTGCCCCGCCATCGCAATAGATGCCTTTACCGGTACCCCCCCTGATTTTTTCTATCAGCTTATCCGGCGGACCCGAGTAAAACTCTACGTTATCATCGGTACCTGTACGCGATGATGAAAACACATAACACTTACGGTTACGGTGAGGAAACTCCAGTCCGAATGACAAAACCTTTTCATAGGTTTTACGGCCCATAACCACTGTATCGATGCTTTGCGTAAACTCGCTGTAGCCATAATCTTCACCCGGCTCTTCTACCATCGACAAGAAGTCGATATCATCGTTTCTTCCTGCAATATATCCGTCAAGGCTCATGGCGATAAAAAGTGATAATGGTGCATCCATAACCAGGTATTTTATTTTGATAAAAATAGTGTATTTTTGAATATCTTTGACAACTTACCGGCAAATTAATGATTAAAAAATCCGCGAAAGCGAATTCACCTAAACTAAAATTCAGTACCCGTTGGAATTATGACCCTTCGCCCGAAGGAACCGATCATATCCAAATTGATAAGCAATACGGGTTATTCATAAACGGAAAGTTTAACCGGCCTGCGGGAGGTAAATATTTTAATACTATTAATCCTGCAAAAGAGAC
>CAZPKJ010000035.1:0-17369 GCA_964587075.1 uncultured Flavobacteriaceae bacterium
CCGCCGGTTTCGGTTTGCCACCAGGTATCCACTATGGGGCATTTTGTTTTTCCGATATTCTTATGGTACCACTCCCATGCCTCATGGTTGATGGGTTCACCCACCGAACCCAATACCCTCAGTGAATCGAGTTTATAAGGTGCAACATAGGATAGGCCCGATGCTTCAAGGGCTCTTATGGCTGTAGGCGCAGTATAAAAAACATTCACCTGATGTTTGTCGACCACCTGCCAGAATCTACCGGGATCAGGATAAGTTGGTATACCTTCAAACATGAGGGTGGTGGCTCCGGCAAGTAATGGTCCATACACGATGTATGAATGACCCGTTATCCAGCCGATGTCGGCCGTGCACCAATAAATCTCACCCGGCTTATACTGGAATACATTATTAAAAGTATACCATGAATAAACCATATAGCCCCCGCATGTATGCACCACTCCCTTCGGTTTTCCCGTTGATCCGGAAGTATATAATATAAACAACATGTCTTCGGCATCCATTACAGCCGGTTCACAGGTATCGTCAGCTTCTTTTAGCGTTTCATGCCACCAAAAGTCGCGGCCCTGTTTCATATGAACCGGGCAGCCGGTTCGATTTAGCACAATTACCGACTGAACTGAAGGGCATTTAACAAGTGCTTCATCAACCACACTTTTAATCTCAATTTCTTTTGCTCCCCGGTAAGCGCCATCAGAAGTTAAAACCATGGAGCAGGACGAATCATTTATTCGTTCCATCAGAGAGTTCGATGAAAAACCTGCAAATACCACTGAGTGAATGGCACCAATCCTGGCGCATGCCAGCACAGCTATTGCCAGTTCAGGGACCATTGGCATGTAAATGCAGATCCGGTCACCTTTTTTGGCACCATGATTCTTGAGTACATTTGAAAATCTGCATACTTCGCGATGCAGATCACGGTAAGTAAGCCGGCGCACCTCGGAGTCAGGATCATTTCCCTCCCAGATACTGGCAGTTTGATCACCCGATTTTTCAAGGTGGCGGTCGAGACAGTTTTGTGTGATATTAAGTTTTCCTCCAATAAACCATTTCACATCAAAAGCATGAAAATTCCAATCGAGCACTTTAGACCATTTTCGCGTCCAGGTAAACTCCTCTGCAATTGCGGCCCAGAATGCTTCAGGGTTTTCTACACTTTTTGCATATTCTTCCTTATATTGATTTAATGAAGTAATCCTTGATAATACCATATAATATTGAGAGTTTTTGTAATTTAGCCTTCCTGAACAAAAATAATCAATGGTTTTAAATAGTTTGAAACGGATTTTGATTCGCGGCGTGTTTTGTGTGGCAGCCGGTATTTTAAGTAGCTGTAATCAAACGGATACAGCCGTTTCGGACCCTATTCCCAACTGTTTCGACGGTTTAATGAACCAGGGCGAATTTGAGCCCGATTGCGGTGGACCTTGTCCGCCATGCCAGTCAAAACTTACAGCCAGAGTTGACGGAATGAACTGGGAATCGTCAGGAGGTGTTAGCACACAAATAAATGGCAATTCTATTTTATTTTCCTGTGGAAACGCAAGTTCAAACCTGTCGCTCATTTATACCGGCCCTTTTCAACCGGGGAGCTATAACTTATCGGGGGCCCTTTATAATACCATTAGCCCTTATGTAAACTACAGCACAAATTCGGGCTCCATTACTTTCACACAATGGGATGAAGTAAACAAACTGGTTTATGGCACCTTTAACTTTAAAGCTTTTAATGTATCCGGTACAAGTGATTCGGTTGTGGTAACGCAGGGTAAATTCACATTTGTTCCATACTGATTTTTTGTTTTCCAATCCGGTTATTTTGAGATTCGGGATTGGTAAATGCTATCCCGCAGGGTCATTTGATGATAAAGCCGATACTTCAATTTCAACCAATAACTCCGGAGTGATCAACCGGCTTACTTCAACCATCGTAGCAGCTGGTTTAACCGCACTAAAAAACTCGGCATGGGCTTTTGCAACTTCTTCCCATTTTGTAATATCACATACATAAATCCGGGTTCGTATTACATCATTTACCGACGACCCGGCCTGCTGGAGAAATGCGGCTATTTTAGTTAGTATGAACTTGGTTTGTATATAATAATCACCCGCACCAACAATTTTACCATTTTCAGTGGCAGTGGTTCCAGCTACTTCAAGATAGGGGCCCACCTTAACTAATCGTGAATATCCTACAATGTCTTCCCAGGGTGATCCCGAAGAAATTTTAATACGGTCCATTGTGATTGTATTTACAGGCAAATTTACGAATAACTGTAATGATTGGTAAAAATCAGGCTAGGAATCTGGTTTCGTCGAATTACAGACTCAAATCAATCTGCTACCGGATATTTTCCGCCTTGACAGTTCGTGTATTTTGCGCCCCGTTATTGCAACAGCTGTTTTCATCTGTTCCTAATCCGCGTGTTATTAACATGATGGCCAATATCAACATGAAAAGCGGCGACCATTTTGAAATCAGGGAGCTAAACCGGTTACCAGAAACTTTACCTATCACCGATACCATCATCATGGCAGGAATGGTGCCAAGTCCAAATAAAATCATATACAATGCTCCGTTAGCCGGATTTTGGGTTACCGCGGCACCGGTAAGGGCAAGATATACAAACCCGCAAGGAAGTATCCCGTTTGCAAGACCAGTCAAAAACAATCCGGTACAATCTTGCCGGAGCAGCACCTTTCGGAATACTTTTTTTAGCGCAGCGCTGAATTTTACAAAATGAAAAGAACCTGAACTAACAGTTGTACTTTTCCCGGATAGAATCAGATAAAGAATAATCAGTAACCCCAATCCAATGGATACACTCTGCTGAAAACCTGCCAAGAGAAGGATATGTCCGGCTAATCCTGCAAGTAAACCTAATATGGCATAGGTAGTAACTCTGCCCAGGTTATAAATAAAACGGCCTAACAGGAACTGTAACTGACTTCCATTCGCAGTTGACAAGGCAAGAGCAACAGGGCCACACATAGCCACGCAATGAAAGCTGCCAAAAAATCCAATGACTATTGCCGAAATTTCAATCATTACAGATCCTGTGTTAAATAGTTTTGATTTGTATAATACAATTCACTTCAATCATTCAATGATCACCATCTGTTCTTTATAATAATTTTTACCATTCAGTGCAAGCTCAAGTTTAACCCGGTACATACCCGCTTTTAAAATAGAATTACTTATAAACTGACCATTGACATCATTGGGTTGAACAGGAATAATTAAATCCAGCTCCTTATCCGATGGCCTGAATAAAGTAATGGTGCCCGCTAATGTATTTCCTTTAAAAGCATCGGGGTAATTAATTGTAATACCCTTTTCATCCGAATGGATTTCAACAGGCGTATCCAAAAGCAGCATCCGCTCAGTGCTTTCAATCCTATCCTGAAAAATTAATTCCTGCGCATAATAATCCTTCGATACCAGATCGATTTTTTGCTTTACACTAAGTGTAACCAATAATAGTATCATGGCAGCGAAAGCAATGTATAGAAGTGCAATTTTATAACCCCAGTTCATGTTTAGTATTATTATCTGTAATTATATCTTAATGAGCAGCCACTTTTCCAAGGAACGTTGTGTTAACTGTTTCAATTAAAGTATCCCCTTTAAATACCCCGATTTTAATCATTGTTTTTCTGGATTTTATATTTTCAGGATGTATTAAAATAAAAAATTCTCCTTCTGTTATTTGCTGGGATTTTGCTACAGGGAACAAACTGCCAATAAACTTAATCTCTCCATCTATATTTTGAATTTTGAAGGAAATATCATAGTCTTTTGGTATTTTATTAATTATTTTATAATTGTACAAATTACTTAACCTGCCGTCGGAATGCGTTTGGAACAACATTCCCGGCGTTCGCAGAATAATTGTTTCCGTATCGGTCCTTGTTGATAATCCGAAGCCAAGTCCTATGAGCAGTAATGTGAGTAATACTGTATATAATTTTATTCGGGTGGTAAACCTGAGTGGCTTGTGCTTCGCAATATTATCTTCACTGGCGTAACGAATCAGTCCCCTCCTGAATCCAACCTTATCCATGATATGATCACAGGCGTCAATGCAGGCTGTACAGTTGATGCATTCAAGTTGAGTTCCATTTCGAATATCTATTCCCGTCGGGCATACTCTTACGCAAGCATGGCAATCAATACAGTCGCCATCTCTCCTTTTGGCATCCTTTTTAAAGTGACTCCTTGGTTCTCCACGCACATAATCGTAGGCCACCACTATTGAGTTTTTGTCAAGAAGAACACCCTGTAATCGGCCATACGGACAAACTACAATACACACCTGTTCTCTGAAATGCGCATAAACTCCGTAAAAAATTCCAGAAAATGCAAGAATAGAAAAAAACCCACTCAAGTGATCATTTATGGGATCCGAGGCTATCCCGGATAATTCATCAACTCCGATAATATAAGCCAGAAATGTGTTTGCAATGATAAAGGAGACTAAAAAAAACACTGTGTGTTTAAGGCCTTTTCTGAAAATCTTTTCCTCATTCCATGGCATACTATTCAGGGTCTTTTGTTCGCCGGCATTTCCTTCAATCAAATATTCGATCCGGCGAAATACCATTTCCATGAACACGGTTTGCGGACAAACCCATCCACAAAAGAGCCTTCCAAAAACTGAAGTAAACAACACGATGAACACTAAGAATGTTAACATGGTAAGTCCGAAAAGAAAAAAATCCTGGGGCCAGAATATAAAGCCAAATAATATAAACTTTCGTTCCAGAATATTCAATAAAATAAGCGGCTGTCCGTTTAATTTAATAAACGGAACTACGAACAGGCAGGCTAAAAAAAGGTAGCTGACATATTTCCTGGCATTATAAAATCGTCCTGAAGGTTTTTGCGGAAATATCCAGGCCCTCTTTCCCTTCTTGTCAATTGTTGCAATTGAATCGCGAAAGGATTCATCTTTCTGTTCATTAATCATATTTTTGGCTGAGCTCCAGCGGTTAACGAATCTTCCGCTACCGGTATAGCATCCTGTTCCTTATATAATTCGCCCTGTGCTTCTTTTTGGTTTGGCGGATTCGTTCCCTTAAGTTTCATGATGAAACTTGAAACCTGCTGCATTTCAACCGGGGTTAACTGTCCCTGCCAGGCTAACATCCCCTTTGAGGGGAATCCGTACTTAACAAGTTTAAAAACATCTTTGATGTTTCCTCCATGAATCCAGTATTCATCTGTCAGGTTGGGTCCTACGTTCCCTTCACCTGCCGCGCCATGACAAACCAGGCACTTTTCAGCGTAAATTCTGGCACCTGCATTCAAATCACCGGCGTCAGTCATCAGTGTAACCGTATTTTCGTCGACAGACGCAGCCGATTCTTTAAGTCGCTCAATTTTCAACTTTTCGGCTTCTTTCAACTGGGTCTCATACTCTTCGAGCTGTACATTCCCCGACCCAACAACATGGTAGTGTGCCATATAAATAAAAGCAAAAACAATGGTAAGATAAAAACCATATTTCCACCAGGGCGGGAGGTTATTGTCGAGTTCACGAATACCGTCGTATTCATGATTCAGTAATACATCCTTTTCTTTCTCTACAGGAACTGAATCGGTAAGACTTTTATTTATGCGACTCCATATTGAAGGTTTTGCAGGTTTGTCACTTTCGTGAGATGATTTGGTTTCGGTAACCTGTCGCCGTCCTGCTATTTGCCAGGTAAGCAATTTAATAACACGCGCCATAACCAGTATAGTACTTAACAATACGGCAATGGTTAAAACATAAATGTAATTCATCGGATCAGTCATTAACTGAGGCAGTGAATTTGCTGATGTATTTTGAGATGCCTGTTGAGCAAATGCATTATCAGCGACAAATGTCGTCAGAAGTATAGATGGAATTTTATATTTCATAATAACCAAATGTTTTCATAATCCTGTTATAACACCGCCTACTCATCGAATGGAAGGTTACTGATATCATCGATCGATTTTTTATCCATTAAATACACTTTGATACCCAACAACAAAAAGAAAATAAAAAATATCATCAATGAGATAAAAGGATAAACGCTTACACCTGCAATGGATTCGAGATAGTTAATAAATTTCATTTCATGGTGGTTTTGGATGCTACTTTAATATCGGTGCCTAACCGTTGTAAGTAAGCTATGAGTGCAATTATTTCCTTATCGGATGATATGGTAATTCCATCGCGTGCCAGGCCTGCATTAATACTTTGGGCCTGCTTTTGTAAATCGGCAACAGCCACTTTATCGTAACCCTCAGGATACGGAACACCCAATTGCTGCATAACCTGAATTTTTTTAGCAGTGTACCCGGTATTTAAAACATCATCAATAAGCCATGGATAAGCAGGCATAAGCGATCCGGGCGACATGGTAGTAGGGTCTTCCATATGATTGAAATGCCACGAATCGGGGTATTTCCCTCCTATCCGGTGCAGATCGGGGCCTGTACGTTTCGAACCCCATTGGAACGGATGATCATAAACGAACTCACCAGCTTTGCTATACTCACCATATCGTTCGGTTTCGGAGCGGAAAGGCCTAACCATTTGGGAGTGGCAGTTGTAACATCCCTCGCGGATATAAATATCCCTTCCTTCCAGCTCAAGCGGAGTATATGGCTTCACGCTGCTTATGGTAGGGATGTTGCTTTTAACCATAAAGGTTGGAACCATTTCAGCAATGCCTCCGATCAATATCACAATAAGGCTGATAACGAGTAACACTACAGGCTTTCTTTCAAGACGACGGTGCCAGTGTTCGCCCGGATTTGCGGGTGATTTAAGAGCTGTGAGAGGTTGTGCTTCGGCTGCCTCATTGGCGACCAACTTACCCGAAGCGACCGTTTTAAATAAATTGTACATCATAACAATTACCCCAATGAGATACATGGCACCTCCGATTACCCTCAGTTTGTACATAGGGACAATTTGCGTAACTGTTTCCAGAAAATTGGGATATCTTAAAAAACCGTCCTCTGTAAATTCTTTCCACATTAAACTCTGTGTAAATCCAGCCCAGTACATGGGGATGGCATAAAATAATATTCCAATAGTTCCAATCCAAAAATGAAAACCCGCAAGTTTGTTTGAATATAGATTCACATTAAAGATACGGGGCAGCAACCAGTACAGCATACCAAATGTGAGGAAGCCGTTCCATCCAAGAGCTCCGATATGAACGTGAGCAATAGTCCAGTCGGTAAAATGGCTTATCGCGTTTACATTTTTGAGCGATAACATAGGACCTTCAAACGTGGCCATGCCATATGCAGTAATTGCAACCACCATAAATTTTAATACTACACTTTCACGAACTTTATCCCATGCACCCCGCAGTGTAAGTAATCCGTTAATCATACCCCCCCATGAGGGCGCTAAAAGCATTATTGAAAAAACCGTTCCGAGCGACTGTGCCCAATCGGGTAAGGATGTATAAAGTAAATGATGGGGTCCGGCCCATATGTATAAAAAGATGAGTGCCCAGAAATGAATGATAGATAGCCGGTACGAATAAATAGGCCTGTTGGCGGCTTTGGGAATAAAATAATACATCAAACCCAAATAAGGAGTAGTAAGAAAGAATGCAACCGCATTATGGCCGTACCACCACTGAACCAGTGCATCCTGAACCCCCGCATATACACTGTAGCTTTTAAAAAGGTGAACCGGCAATTCAAATGAATTTACTATGTGTAAAACAGCTACAGTAACAAATGTTGCTATATAAAACCAGATGGCAACATAAATATGTTTTTCACGCCGTTTCACTATGGTCATGATCATATTCAATCCAAACACAACCCACCTTAATGTTATGGCAATATCAATAAACCACTCCAGCTCGGCATATTCCTTCCCGGTTGTGATACCCAGAGGAAGTGTGATTACTGCGGCAACAATTATGAATTGCCAACCCCAAAAATTTATTTTGCTCAGCAAATCACTATACATCCTGGCTTTGCAAAGCCGTTGAAGCGAGTAGTAAAGCCCGGTAAAAATTCCATTACCGACAAAGGCAAAAATCACGGCATTGGTATGAAGGGGCCTTATTCGCCCGAATGTTGTATATGGCAACTCAAAATTGAAAAAGGGCCAAATCAACTGTATGGCAGCAATTAAACCTACCAGCATCCCAACAAATCCCCAGATTGTTGTTGCATAGGCAAAATCTCTTACTATTTTATTGTCGTAGTAAAATTTTTCGGTGTTCATATATCAGTATCAGGCTTTTTATCTTGATTTTTTTCATTTTCATGATCAAAAAGCATCCTTACCGATGGCGTATAATCATCGTCGTATTGCCCCTTATTCACCGACCAGATAAATGCAGCTAAAAATCCGGCAGCTACTAACAAACTAATACCAATGAGTAAAAACAGGGCACTCATACAATTATTAAATTTTAAGCCAAAAGTATACCGTCATAAAAGCATGGTTATTGACATGTATCAGCCGGAAAACTGACATTTATCATCCTCTGGCGACAAATGAATCCGGTCAGCTTTTAAAATGTAATTTCCTGGCCCCGTATTTCGTTCCAAAAACAGCAATCATAATTATGGTAACCGTACTTAAGGGCATAATAACTGCCGCAATCAGGGGTGACAGGTTACCTGACACCGCAAAAGAAACCCCTGCAATGTTGTAGAAAATTGAAATGGTGTAACTGAACAAGACAACTATCGTTGCAAACTTTGAATATTGTATAAATTCAGGCAAGCCGGCAAGGTATTTCGAGTCCATTACTGCATCACATGCCGGTGAAAAGTTATTAATATCATCAGCAACCGAAACCCCGAAATCGCTTTGAAGTAATGCGCCGGCATCATTTAATCCGTCACCTATCATTAATACTTTTTTTCCATGTTGCTGCAATTCACTTATATGCCTCCTTTTTTCCACTGGTGACTGATTAAAGTGCATTTCATTCTTCGAAAAATTTAAATCAGCCAGCGCAGCATTCTCGGAATTATTATCTCCGGATAATAACAAGATTTCATACTTACGTTTCAAAAGGGCAATCACATTACCGATACCACTCCGGTATTTATTACTAATCAGATAACTACCCCTGTAAACCCCATTAACCGACCAGCTCACAGAAGTATTCAGTGGGTTTTGGCCATCGGTACCGGGTGTTACAAAATCAGCTGAGCCTACAACATAACGGCAATCGTTAACTGTAGCGGTTACCCCCCTTCCGGGGATTTCATTAAAATCAAAAACCGGAACCTTTTCGCCGGGGCCCAAAAATCGGCTTATAAGACGGCTAAGAGGATGAAAAGAGTTGGCTATGATTGATCTCAGGGCAATTATTTCGTCGTTATCCGGAGAGGTTCCTGCATATAATATTTGTGCGGCATTGGTCTCGGTGAGTGTTCCGGTTTTGTCAAAAACAATATTCGTTACAGAAGCCATCTTTTCAATAACAAAAATATTTTTAATATAAAGCCCGTTCAGGCCAAATATCCTGATGGCGCTGCCCATGGCAAATGGATATGACAAAGCAAGGGCGCACGGACAGGTAATTATTAATACAGCAGTAAATACGTTGAACCCAAGATTGAAATCGCCCTTAAACATATACCACGAGGCAGAAACTACAGCAAGCAGTATGATTACCGGTGTAAAAAATCGACTTACCCTGTCGCTCAGGGAAGTTATATTATCAGTTAACTGATCAGGATTTTGTTGATTCCACAATTCGGTCAGCCTGCTTTGCTCAACACTTCGTATAACCTCCACCGTAATGGCAGGACCATTTTGCTTCCCTCCGGCATAAATAGTTTGTCCGCCCGATACCGAAACCGGCAAATTCTCTCCTGTAACAAAACTATAATCAATTCCTGCTATACCCGATATAAGTATACCATCAGCGGGTATAATTTCGTTGTTGTGTATAATCAGCCGATCGCCCGGCTTGATGGTATTCAGCGGGCGTGAAACTTCCGAACCGTCAATATTTACGGTAACAGAAACCGGAAAATAGGATTTATAATCCCGGTCAAACGATAACCTTTTGTATGATTTACTCTGAAATAACCTTCCGGCAAGCATAAAAAAGACCAATCCTGCAAAAGTATCCATGTAACCAGATCCAGTTCCAGATACTATATCCAGGAGACTTCTGATAAACATGGCTAAGATGCCCAGCGCTATTGGGACATCCATGTTCATTTTCATCTGCTTTAATGCATTCCAGGCCGATTTAAAAAATATGCTATCGGCATACAGAAGTACCGGTAACGACAACCCGATGTTCAGCAAACCAAAAAGATTCTTAAATTTTCCATCCGATAAATGTTCCAGTCCAAAATACTCAGGAAAACTTAACAGCATAATATTTCCAAAACAAAAAAAAGCAACTCCTAATCGGTAATACAAATCACGATTTACCGGATTGGTAGTTTTGTGAGCAAGGTCATTGAAACTAAAATGAGGGGCATATCCGATTCGCTCGAGCAACCCGGCGATCTTTCGCAAACTTGTTTCCTGTTCCTGGTAAACAACATGGATGGTACGTTCTAAAAAATTGACCGACACCTGTGTTATTCCCTTATCGAATTTATAGAGGTTCTCGAGCAGCCAGATACAAGAAGAGCAATGTATTTGGGGAATTGATAATTTTATATGTGTCTGGCTCCCGTCAGTAAATGAAATCAGCTTACTAATAACTTCGGGGTCATCCAGAAACACATATCCCTTTGTGTTTTGCTTTTCCTGGAATTTAGTGCCGGGTGCAGTATTTAAATTGTAATAATAACCAAGGTTGTTTTCACAAATTATTTCATAAACCAGTTTACATCCTTCGCAACAGAAATGTTTGTCATGGTACAGGATATCAAACCCTGTACACGGATCACCACAATGGGTACATTTTATTTCACCTGTAACAGGTTTGCTGTTGGAAAGTTGAGTTTTGGAAAACATGGCGGCTTAAGGAACAAAAGTAAAGCCGTACAAAAATCAAGGGGATGACAAATATCATAAGTCCTCAACCACAGCACCGCCTTTATATAGTTGCTTGCGGTATTTCCGGGAGGGTGATTCAATAAAATCTCCCAGATTTAATTTTTCCCAGATAGCATCTATACGATCCATGGTTTGGTTGTCGGATGCAAGGATATTTGGCCAGTCGCGCTCAAAGCCGTCAAACTCTTTTGTTTTACGTGTGCCATCGAATGCTACATGGTTAATTACGATGCTGTTCCGGTTATTGTTGGAGACCGGCTGAAGTACCGACGACATATCAAAATGATCTCTCTTGGGATCGAAATTATTGGAGAACCGCCACACAGAGTCGGCTACATCATGAACATCCAGGGTATGTTCAAGAAAGATCAGCACTTTAACTGATTTGAACTGTGGCAAAGCACTCAGTTTAGCCGATAGTTCCCTAACATGATTCCGGCGGTTTTTCCGGATGGCCAAAAATACCACGGATATATTCAGGCTCAACAGTGATGTATTGATATCGGTAATTTCGGGAAAATCATTTCGTACCAAAGTAAAATCCGGAATCTGGTTATCGGCAGGTACCAGGTTTCTTCCAGCCATTTCTTCTGGTAACTTCCTGGTAGCATCAATTCCCATTTTACCTCCAAATGCCATCACCGAACAAGAGTGATCAAGTACATCGGTAGGGCCCTGTGAATAAACAAAATCTGTTACCGGATCGGCATGTTCCGATATATACCTGGCCACTTCGTGGTTGTTGTGAATATTTACATCGCCATCAACAACTATCATCATTTTGGTAAACATCATCTGGCCGGCACCCCAAAGCGAGTTCATCACTTTGAGAGCCTGTCCGGGATAATCTTTTTTTATTTTAACGATCACCAGATTATGAAAAACGCCTTCAACCGGAAGCACCATATCCACAATTTCAGGAACCATGGTCATCTTTATTGGTGCCAGAAAAATTCTCTCGGTGGCCTTACCTATCCATGCGTCTTCCTGGGGCGGAATTCCCACAATTGTGGCAGGATAAATGGCATCCTTCCGATGTGTAATTGCGGTAATATGAAACTTTGGATAATAGTCGGCGAGTGAATAATAACCGGTATGGTCTCCAAATGGGCCCTCAAGAATATAATCTTCATCGGGATCAATATAACCCTCAATAATAATATCGGCATCGGCAGGTACCTGCATATCCTGGGTAAGGCATTGCACCAGTTCAACACGTTTCTTCCTGATAAAGCCGGCCAGCATAAATTCATCTACTCCATCGGGTAACGGGGCTGTTCCGCAATAGGTGTAAACCGGATCGCCGCCAAGCGAAATCACTACAGGCATTCGTTTGCCCAGTTTTTTATATTCGTTAAAATGCCTGGCAGATACTTTATGACGGTGCCAGTGCATGGCGGTAAGATCGGGTCCAAAAACCTGCATCCTGTATAAACCAACATTGCGGATTCCGGTCAGCGGATCTTTGGTTTGAATTACAGGAAGCGTAATAAAAGGTCCCCCATCTTCGGGCCAGCATTTGAGAACCGGAAACCTGGTTACATCCGGTTGCTGCATAACTACCTGCTGACACGCACCCCTTCCGCTAATTATTTTTGGCATCCACGATGCTACTTCCCCAAGCTGGGGTAATAACTTTAATTTATCGATAAAGCTGTTCTTCGGACTGGTGAAAGTTTTGAAAAGTGATTCTATTTGGTGGGCGATATCATCAAGTTTTTCTACACCCAGGGCCATGGCCATCCGCTTTTCGGTTCCCATAGCATTAATGAGTAAAGGAAAATCGTAACCTGTATTTTCGAATAGCAGAGCAGGGCCATATACTTTTGAAATCCGGTCTGTTATTTCTGATATTTCAAGATGGGGGTTAACATACTCTTTAATCCTGACGAGCTCCCCGGCATCCTCAAGTGTTTTGACAAAATGATTTAAGTTCTTATATGCCACGATAAATTAATTTAGGAAAATTAACAAAGGGGGATGCTGAAAGTTAAGAAAAATTCAGGTACTTTTTAGTACCTGAAAAACGGTAATCACAGATTAGTCAAAATGGCAATTTCCCGGCCGCCTGTCAAATCAATTCATCAGGCCTCTTCTTCTTCCTGAGCAGCTTTTTTAGGATTTGGCGCTGAATCCTCCTTTACTTTGTTCATGATCCATTTGGTAGTAACTGAACCAGGCCGTTCGATTGGCATGCCCAGTGCCCTGTCCCAAAGCAACGATGTAAGCACGCCTATGGCACGCGAAACACCAAATAAAACCGTGTAAAAATCATACTCTACCAATCCATAATGGATTAACAGGATTCCGGAATGTGCATCTACATTGGGCCATGGGTTTTTAATTTTACCGGTTGCCTTTAGAATTTCGGGTGTTACCTCATATAAAAGCTGCACAATTTTAAATAATTCATCATCGGCCATATTCGCTTTGGCAAACTCCTGCTGAGCAATATACCGCGGATCGGTTTTACGGAGTACGGCATGTCCATAGCCGGGAATAACCCGACCCTCCGAAAGTGTACGCTTGATAAATTCTGCAATCTGCTCCTTTGTCGGAACACCATTAAATTCATCTCTCAAATCCAATATCCACCGGGCTACCTCCTGCGCGGCAAGTCCGTGCAACGGGCCAGCCAGCCCGTTCATACCTGCTGCCAGTGAAAGGTAGGCATCGCTTAAAGCCGATCCAACCAGGTGCGTTGCATGAGCGGAAACATTTCCACCCTCATGATCGACATGGATTGTCAGGTATAAGCGCATCAGTTTGCGAAAATCCAGATCGTTAAACCCAAGCATGTGAGCAAAATTCCCTGCCCAGTCGAGTTTGGGGTTTGGCTCTATATGAACACTGTTTTTATACGTTTTCCTGTAAATGTATGCGGCAATTCTCGGTAGCCGGGCAATCAGGTTCATGATTTCCTCGAACATCGGATCCCAGTATTCCTTTTTGTGAAGGCCTTCACGGTACCTGGCTGTAAAAACCGACTCTGTTTGCAAAGCCATAATGGCCATGCTAAACTGTGTCATAGGATGTGTTTTGGCAGGAAGCATATCCAGCATATCAAAAACGTGCTTGGGAACGTTGGCACGCTTCATCCACTCGTTGTTCACCATAATCACCTCTTCGAGGGTGGGTATTTCCCCGGTGAGCAACAGATAAAAAATACCTTCAGGAAGTGGCTCGGGTCCCTCTTTCGAAACGGGAAGTTTTTCACGAAGTTCGGGAATAGAATACCCTCTGAACCTGATACCCTCTTCGGGATCGAGTTTCGACGTTTCGGTAATCATTCCAATCATGCCCTTCATGCCCGAATAAACCTGTTCAACAGTATAGGAACCAAGCACAAAATTACCGTGCTCCTTTACCATACTTTTTATTTGTTCCGACTTAGGTCCGGCTTTTGAGGCGAATTTTTCTTTTAACTTATCCATAACTAAAACAACAAAGCGATATTAACACTGAATTAACTGATCAATTATTTTATTTATTCAAGTCCCTGTTTTACAAAATGAGAATGAGCTTAAGTTTAAAAACATTAATTTTTGTAAGCTCCCGGCTCCAAAATGCAGGCACATCAATTTGGCGAATTTAATCATAACAACAATAAACTGCAACAAAACCGGCATCGAATTTCAGTAATTTGATTTAGTGGATTTCGGTTTCAGTTTTTCCTGTTTCTTAATCCGTTCGTCCCTTATATCCAATTCAACTACCATAATAATCAGCGCCGTTATAAATCCAGCTATGATCAGGAACCAAAAAGTACGTTCGGCATACTTTTTAAATTGCTTTTTCATGCTTGGCTTTTTGCGGATACGGATACGTTTACGAACCCTGATCCGTCGTCTAACTTTACCGGAACTACCGGAATCCGATTCATCGGTGATGCTTCCCGCATCCAAAGAATCATTATCCCCGGAATCAGGCAGGTCGTCGTCGTGATCGTTTGCAGAAGAACCTTCAGTTTTCATGTATGCCGGTATTTATCCCAGGAACTTACTTTTTTTACCATGAAAGATAGCCGTATCTCCCAGTGTTTGTTCAATCCGCAGCAACTGGTTGTATTTGGCAATCCTGTCGCTTCGGCTGGCTGAACCTGTCTTAATTTGACCGCAACTGAGGGCAACAGCCAGATCGGCAATGGTACTGTCTTCCGTTTCTCCTGAACGATGGCTCATGATGGAGGTAAATGAATTGACTTTGGCAAGGTCAACTGCATTGATGGTTTCGGTGAGACTGCCAATTTGATTCACTTTTACAAGGATTGAATTACCCGCATTTTCATTGATACCCCTTTGCAGCCGCTCCACATTGGTAACAAAAAGATCGTCGCCCACTATTTGAACCTTGTTACCAATCGACCTTGTTAATTCCTGCCATCCTTTCCAGTCATCCTCAGCCAGACCGTCTTCAATGGATACTATGGGGTATTTTTTAGTCCAGTCCTTCCAAAAACTGACCATTTCGGAGGATGATAATTTATCGCCTGTTGATTTATGGAAGACATACATTCCGGTTGTTTCATCATACATCTCGGTAGATGCCGCGTCCATTGCTATAAAAATATCCTCTCCTGGACGGTAGCCTGCTGCTTCTATGGCTTTTACAACAACTTCAATAGCCTCCTGATTCGACTTCAGGTTCGGGGCAAATCCGCCCTCATCACCCACATTGGTAGAATGGCCACCCTCGGAAAGTACTTTCTTAAGCGCATGAAACACCTCCACTCCCATCCTGAGAGATTCAGAAAATGATTCTGCACCTGAAGGAACGATCATGAATTCCTGAAAATCGATGCTGTTATCGGCATGTGCCCCTCCATTCAGAATGTTCATTAACGGCACCGGCAACACTCTTGCATTTACTCCGCCAACGTACCTGAACAACGGCATCCCCTGTTCATCGGCCGCAGCCCTGGCTACAGCCAGAGACACCCCTAATATCGCATTGGCACCAAGATTAGACTTATCAGGAGTGCCATCAAGTTTTATGAGAAGATTGTCGATGGCCGATTGTGCATAAATACTGGCACCCCGCAATTCCTCATTGATAGAGGTATTTACATTGTTGACGGCCCTGAGCACCCCTTTCCCTGAAAATCTCTTTTTGTCGTTATCTCGTAACTCAACCGCCTCATGCTTTCCCGTTGAGGCCCCTGATGGCACCGCAGCCCTCCCTATCACCCCGTTCGTGGTGATAACTTCAACTTCAATAGTTGGATTTCCTCTTGAATCCAAAATTTCACGTCCTCTTACAACTCCAATTGTGCTCATAGTAAAATAATTAATTATTCATTTGATTATCAATGTGTTGCTAGATAAATCAAAAATCTTTGTGCAAAGTTAAAATATTGCTTTAAAACGTACCCGAAGCGTTCATATTTTCTTCACATATTATCCTTTAACTTTGCAACGTTTACGGCTAAAGCTGCGTAGATCCGTTTATCATTCATGAAATCGCGAATACATAACTTGTTTACCCTTTTACTGGCATTTGAAATGCTGGTATCGTCGTTTGGTATAGCCCAGGTATCGCATGTTTGTAAAATGGCCCTTTCCGGTGTTACAACCGAATACAGGGAAGTTGAAAACCCTTCACACCCTTGTTGTGCGAAAACAGATGAAGGCCTGTGCAGCACCGAATCCACTGAGCCGTGCTGCAGCACTCAGGTAAAGTATTTTCATAATGAAATTTTCAGCACTACCCAGGAACACGCTTCCAATAAGATAATCCAGGTTTGCGAGATTGATCTGTTACCTCATTTTAACTATTCCGAACCTGTTGCAGCAGCTGTTCAATATACAGATAATTATACTCCGGGGAATTTTGTTAAGGCTCCCTGCAATAAATTTATAACTTTCCTTTCACTGCTTATTTGAACATTTATTTCTGAATTCTTTTTTGTCAGACTTTAAATTTATGTTCAATGTATATTTCAATAAAATTATATAAAAAATTCGTGCTGTTCATTTTGCTGATGTTCACCATTGGCGGAAGAGTGACCGCACAAACCGGATCCATAAAAGGATTTGTGAGAGAGTCAGGTAAAACAGGTAATAATTCATTGCCCGGCGCAAGCCTGATTTGGGAAAACACCACCAAAGGAACCGTATCTCAGCCGGACGGCTCTTATGAGCTGGCCCTGCCAGATAACTTGCCAGCCCGGCTGGTAGTAAGTTATGTTGGTTTTAACAGTGATACGCTTCTGATAAAGCAGGCGGGTATTACAAATATTCTTCTGAAACCCTCCCTGACACTAAAGAGCGTAACCATTGAGGGCAGGCAGGAGTCAACCACCATATCGACTATTAAACCTGTTAATGTTGAGCAGGTAAATCAAAAAGAATTGCTCAAGGCCGCTTGTTGCAA
>CAZPKJ010000035.1:17379-19976 GCA_964587075.1 uncultured Flavobacteriaceae bacterium
ATGCCTCGGTGAATGTATCCTATTCTGATGCCATCACGGGTGCGAAAGAAATTCAGATGCTGGGTTTGTCGGGCATATATTCCCAGTTAATGACAGAAAATATCCCATCGTTGCGGGGACTGGCAGGAACCTACGGTTTATCCTATGTGCCGGGCCCCTGGATGGAATCTATACAAATCACCAAAGGAAGCGGATCGGTAGCCAATGGTTTTGAGTCAACAACCGGGCAAATTAATGTTGAATACCTGAAACCCGATGCCGCAGAGAAGTTTTATTTGAACGGATATGCCGCCAGCACAGGAAATGTTGAGTTGAATGCCCACAAAAAATTCCGGGTGAGTGAATCGGCAAATTCCATTCTTTTTTTTCATGGCGAAAACATGTCGGCAAAATGGGATCATCAGGATGACGGATTTCTTGATAAGCCACTTATGACGAACCTGAATGTATTTAACAGGTGGGATATAAGAAACGGAAACAAATTCGAGGGGCAATTCGGTATAAAAGCTATTATAGAAGAGCGCCGGGGCGGCCAAACCAGCTACCATTGGGGCGATGAAGTGGACACAACTACCGGGTATGGTGTTCAAATTAAAACCAAAAGGATTGAAGCTTTTTCAAAAACCGGATTAATATTTCCCGAGACCCCATGGAAAAGCGCCGGGCTGATTCTTTCGGGTTCTGTTCACGACCAGGAATCATACTTCGGTTTAAAGACTTACCAGGGAAACCAAAAAAGCGCGTATGCCTCATTAATTTACATGTCAATCATTGGTACTACCAATCACAAATGGAAAACAGGCCTTGATTTCAGATTCGATGATTACCGTGAATCGTATCTGAAATTACCGTACGACCGTACTGAAACTGTTCCGGGTTTGTTTGCCGAATACACATTTAACCACCGCGACCTCTTCGGAGCTGTTGCAGGAAGTCGTGTTGATTACCACAATAACTGGGGTTGGTTTTATACACCCCGGCTGCACCTGAAGTATAATTTTACTCCCGAAATCATAGTCAGGGCATCGGGTGGCAGAAGTTTTCGTACTGCCAATGTTTTTGCCGACAACATCGCCATCATGGCATCTTCAAGAGATTTAACCATCCTTGAAAAACTACGTCCTGAAAGGGCCTGGAACTACGGTGCAAATTTTACCGCTAAATTCAATGCGTTTTACCGGCCCGGCTCGTTCAGTGTTGATTATTACCTCACCGAGTTCTCCAACCAGGTAATTGTTGACGCTTATTCGTCCACCGACCAGATTCAAATTTACAACCTTGACGGGAAATCTTATTCGCGCAGTTTTCAGATAGCATTTAATTACGAAGCCGCCAAACGACTGGATGTAAGACTGGCCTATAAAAATGATGATGTGTTTGTCGATTATCTTGGAGTAACATCACGAAAGCCCCTGGTTCCCGAAAACAGGGCATTAGTAAACGTTGCCTACGAAACCCGTAACGAAAAATGGCGGTTTGATGTAACCGCGCAATATCAGGGTACCTCCAAATTATCGTATGTTAGTGCTGATGCCCCTCAACATCCCGGAAACGGTGAAAGTCAGGTAAAGAATAATTTATCACCTGAATTTGTTACCATCAACAACCAGTTAACGTATGTACTTAAGGCCTGGGAAATTTATGCTGGTGTTGAAAACCTTACGGGATACCAGCAGGAAATAACTGTAATGGGTGCCGATGACCCGTTTGGCCCGTTCTTTGATGCCACCAATATATGGGGGCCTGTAATGGGACGAAAAATTTATGCCGGCTTCCGATATTCAATCAAATAAAAAATTAACAAAACAATCATATGAAAAAAGCAATTGTATTTATCCTGTTCCTGTTTGGATCAACAACCCTGTTTGCCCAATCGAAAGAGGTAATTATTTTAACCACCGCGCAATGTGGCGAATGTAAAGAGAACATTGAAAAGGCTTTGATGGCTGAAAAGGGCGTTCGTTTTGCATCTCTCGACGTAAAGAGTAAAAAAGTGAAAGTAGTTTACAACGAAAAGAGAACCGATGTAAATACATTACGTAATGTTATTTCAGCCATCGGCTATGATGCCGATGAAGTTCCTGCCGATCCTGAAGCGGTAAAGCGGCTAAGCCCATGTTGTACCAAGGATGGTCACATGGATCATGACTAAAAGGCTATCAGGGCCAAATACCCAGGGCTCCGTAGCTCGCCACAAGTTTATTAATTCCACTTACAAATCCGGCTGTACGCAAATCGGCAATTTTTGAATTGGAGTTTCGTATATCTCTAATTTCATTGTAGGCGGCTATCATTGTACCTTCCAGTCCCGAACTAACCAGGTCGCGCTCGTCGGCTCCGTGTATCAGAATTTCCCGCTGGCTGCTGTCAAGTTTGGTATTGGTAATTTTTTCGAGGGCATTCACCAGACGTGTCGTTTGAATTTCCTGAAACCGCTTTTCCATCCTGCCAAAGCGGACATGGGAAAGATTTTTAAGCCATTCGAAATATGAAACAGTAACACCACCGGCGTTCAGGTATAAATCGGGAATGATTAAAATTCCCTATTTGAACAGAATATCTTCTGCTTCCTTGGTCACGGGCCCGTTGGCTCCTAC
>CAZPKJ010000036.1:0-13576 GCA_964587075.1 uncultured Flavobacteriaceae bacterium
TCCGTGATTATAGAACTTTTTAATTACCCAATACAGCGTTTTCAGAAATGATTGTTCCTCCTCATGGATAACGCGTGCAATAAAATCCTGCTGTGTATCCAGTTCAGGAAATTGCCCGTTAAATGTTTTTGCAAGTATGGGAATCAATGAACTTAATGTGGGTTGTTTAAAATTCAGAAAACTATATCCATACCTCACAGCCCGTCGCAATATTCTTCGAATCACATATCCGGCTTTGTTGTTCGAGGGCAACTGGCCATCCGCCACAGCGAAAGCGATAGCCCTGATATGATCAGCCATTACCCGCATTGCGATATCGCTCTTTTCAGAGGCTCCGTATTTGATTCCACAAAGGGCGCTCAGGTGTTGAATGAGTGGCTGAAAAAGATCGGTGTCGTAATTACTTGTTTTCCCCTGCATCGCCATGCAAAGCCGTTCAAATCCCATTCCGGTGTCGACATGTTTTGCTGGTAAAGGCTCAAGACTGCCATTGGCGAGCCGGTTGTATTGCATAAACACATTATTCCAGATTTCAATAACCTGTGGGTGACCGGTGTTCACCAGAGCCTGGCCACTTACTTTTTGTATTTCTTCATCACTTCGCAAATCAATATGTATTTCGGAGCAAGGTCCGCACGGACCAGTTTCACCCATCTCCCAAAAGTTGTCCTTTTTGTTTCCTTTCAGGATTCGTTCCTCTCCGATCCATAGTTTCCAGAAATCAAAAGCTTCCTGGTCGAATTCGAGTTTTTCGTTGGTATCGCCTTCAAAAACAGTAACGTAAAGTCGTTCCTTGGGCAGCTTATAAACAACTGTTAATAATTCCCAGGCCCAGGCAATGGCATCTTTCTTAAAATAATCTCCGAACGACCAGTTCCCTAACATTTCAAACATGGTATGGTGATAGGTGTCGACTCCCACCTCTTCCAAATCGTTATGCTTACCCGATACCCGGAGGCATTTTTGGGTATTTACAATCCGGGGGTACTTTACCGGACTGTTTCCCAGAAAGATATCCTTGAATTGATTCATGCCCGCGTTGGTAAACATCAGGGTAGGGTCGTTCTTTATAACCATTGGGGCAGAGGGCACTACCTGGTGTCCGTTACGGGCAAAAAAATCGAGAAAGGCTTTTCTTATTTCTGTAGAAGTCATGATTCTGTTGAGTGCAGTTGATTTGCAGGCCAAGGGTTGATAATTCTAAATAATGGTTATTTTTGCCTTACGGTCAAACCAATGGCCAATAGCTGCAGGGTTGCAAAATTAGCTTTTATCGTTTAAAGGGATATGCCAAAAGCAAAATATTACTTCAATACCCATTCTCTTAAGTACGAAAAGGTGGTGATTCCGTTGGGTAAAAGGTTGCTGCGGATTTTTGGGTTTTTAGCCACTGCCATCGTATTCAGCGTTATCATTGTCGCATTTGCGTATGCCTATCTCGACTCACCCAAGGAGAAGCAGCTCAAGCGTGAAATAAACCAGCTGACATTGCAATATGAAATATTACAGCAGCGCTTTGATGAAATCAATGTGGTTTTATCGGACCTGCAGCAACGTGATGATAATATTTACCGGGTAATTTTTGAAGCGGAACCAATACCCTCTTCGGTTAGGGAAGCCGGTTATGGTGGTGTCGACAGGTATAAGGCATTTGAATCGATGGATAATGCCTCCCTGGTTATTTCCACCATGAAAAAGCTCGATAAGTTAACCAAGCAGATGTATATTCAGTCAAAATCGTTTGATGAAATTGTATCGCTTGCGCGGGATAAAAGCGATATGCTGGCCAGTATTCCTGCTATTCAGCCTGTATCGAACAAGGATTTAACACGAATAGCTTCTGGCTTCGGATACCGGATCCATCCTATTTATAAAACCACCAAAATGCACGAGGGCATTGATTTTACCGCCCCGGTTGGCACCGAAATTTATGCTACCGGCAATGGTACCGTTAAAATGATTGAATACGGTTCGCGGGGTTATGGCAACCATGCTGTTATCAGCCATGGTTTTGGCTATGAAACGTTATACGGACATATGAGTAAGATTAAAGTCAAACCGGGACAAAAAGTAAAAAGAGGCGACGTTATAGGCGTAGTTGGAAGCACCGGTACATCTACCGCGCCGCACCTCCACTATGAGGTAATCAGGCAAGGCACAAAAATTAATCCCATTAACTTCTTTTACAACGATCTTACACCCGAAGAATACGAAAAAATGATTGAGATATCCAGCCGTTCGAACCAGTCGTTCGACTAACCCAGCCATTGAAATAACCCACTTCGTACCAGTCAAAAGCTAAAACATTGCCATACAAGGAAACCGAAACAGTTAAAATATACTACACCATAGGTGAAGTGTCGCGCATGTTTAATGTGAACGCCTCACTGATCAGGTTTTGGGAGAAAGAATTTGAAGTATTGCAGCCTAAAAAGAACAAAAAAGGTAACCGGCTGTTTACCGTTGACGATGTTGAAAATTTGAGAATAATTTTTCATTTGGTTAAAGAACGTGGTTTCACCCTGCAGGGTGCCAAAGCGAAACTTAAAGAGAATAAGTCCGACGTTGTAAACACTACCGAAATTTTCGATTCCCTTACTAAAGTGCGTAGTTTCCTGGTGGATTTAAAAGACCAGTTGTAAATCCTTCTGCCGGCCCGGAAACAAACGCTATTTCAGCAATGATAATAGTTCGTCGGCTCTGTTTTTTGTTTCCTGATAACCGATATCAAATATCCGGTATGCATTCTTTGTATCAAAAACACTGAACTGTGTCAGTGCGGCTGGTTCAATAAAAACCGAACAAAGTTTCGATTTCCCCGAGTTGTTTGCACCAATCGCCATTTGAAAACAACGCTCAATGACCGAAGATATTTTTTTATTCCTTAGTGTGCCGATAGGGTTCACATTGACTCCAATAAGTCCATGGCACTTTTCATAAAGCAGATCGGCAGGAAAGTTATTCAACAACCCCCCGTCAACCAGGTTGGTGCCATGGTATTTCACGGGAGGAAAAATAAGCGGTATAGAACAAGATGCTACAACGGGTTCCATAAATGGACCTTCGGTAAATATTACTGGTTTGGCATTGTTGAAGTCGGTGGTAAAAACCATGAGCGGAATTGAAAGCTCTTCGAAACGTGTCGCTTTTACATGCTGTTTAATAATCTTTCTGAATATATCTGAACGTAACAGTCCTTTTAAACTAAAACTGATTCCCGAAATATCAAATAATTTGCTCCTGATAATCATTTCAGCCATCTGAATGGGTTTGACACCGGCTGCATACAATAACCCTACCATAGCTCCGGAGCTTGTGCCGGCAATAACATTAACCGGAATGTTTAGTTCATCGAGTGCCTGAAGCACCCCGGCATGTGCCACACCACGGGCACCTCCACCCGATAAAGCCAGGCCTACCCGATAGTTATTCATATAAATTTATTTTTTTTTGAGTCAGCCGTATCATATGCAGCTTCATCAGATTTCGACCTTTTTAACAACTTTGAAGGAATAAAATTTGTGAAATAAAAAGCTGACGATTCCAATAGTAAGAGCCGAAATAATTCTTGATATGGTGGGATACCATTCCAGGATGTGAATCAGGAATTTCATAAAGAAATAATTCAGTACCAGTATAACAAAAGCAACAAGTAAATATCGCATCAGCTGGTATCTTCCGCGAAGATCTGATTCGGTAAATACCATGTACTTTGTAATTAAAAAGTTGGTCATTAAACCACATGAATACGAAACTATCAGTGATCCGATGGGTGCTGTAATTACATAAGGGTCAATAAATGGCAGGTCCTGCTTTTGAAGAATATAGTTAAATGTTATAAAATACATCACTACATCAACCACAGTTGCTGTGCCTGCTGAAAAGAAATAACGGACAACTTTATTTTTAAGTAGCTTTTTAACCAGCATAATCAATAATAACGGCCAGGAATAAGGTAATTTGTTACATAGTCGGTAATACCATCTTCAAGTTTCCGGAATGGCTTGTTGTATCCCGATTTAAGTAATTTTTTCATGTCAGCTTCAGTAAAATACTGGTAATTGTCCCTGATATCAGCCGGGATGTCGGTAAATTCGATGTTTACTTCACGTTGCATGGCCTCAAATGTGGCTTTTGCCAGATCGATGAAACTCCGGGCTTTACCCGTACCCAGATTATATATCCCGGAATTTTTCCGGTGGTTCAAAAGAAAGAAACATACTTCGGTAACGTCTTTCACATAAATAAAATCGCGCAACTGCATGCCATCCTTAAAATCGTTCCTGTGCGATCTGAATAACTTTACTTTACCGGTATTTTGGATCTGGTTAAAGGCATGAAAAATTACGGATGCCATCCGACCTTTATGATATTCGTTCGGCCCGTAAACATTAAAGAACTTCAACCCCGCCCAGAAATAAGGTTTTTTATCCTGATTTAATGCCCAGATGTCGAAGTTGTTTTTTGAATCACCATAAGGGTTGAGCGGCCTGAGCTTTGGGATTATTTCATGTGTATCGCTGTACCCATGTTCACCGCCACCATAGGTTGCTGCCGATGATGCATAAACAAGTGGCAATCCAAATTCAACGCAAATGTTCCAAACCGACTTTGAATATTCCAGGTTCAGCCGGTTGAATATTTCAACATCAAATTCGGTAGTATCAGTGCGGGCGCCAATGTGAAATACAAACTGTACCAGTTTATGATTTTCCCTTAACCAGGTAGTAAAAACATCCCGGTTTACCTGTTGTGTATAAATCTTGGATGAAAAATTCAACTTTTTCAGCTTATGACTGAAATCATCCACAATAACCAGGTCATTAAAACCCTCATCATTCAGCTTTTTTACTAAACAACTGCCTATGAAACCTGCTGCGCCTGTAATAACAATCATAACTATTTTGGATTGAACAGTGAGGTGCTCACTTCGGGCAATAAACCGTGAGCGGCCCCCTTTTTTAATAAAAATTTAATAGCATTGCGACCCTCATCCCCTAACGAAAGCGAAAACTCATTTACATATAAATTTATATGCTGTTCAATAACATTATCATCCAACTCCCGGGCATGTTGCCGGATATAGGATTTACCCGAATCCCTGTTTGAATAAGCATATTCAATACTCTTTCTGATCATCTTTCCAACAGCGGTCCGGTCAGATTCTTTGATAGTTCGCAGCGCCACAATCAAACCTAACGGTAAGGGTAAGTGCATTTTGGCTTCCCACTGTGCTCCAAGATCCGATAGTTTAACCAGCCCTTTTTTTTCATATGTGAATCTTCCCTCATGAATTAAAAGCCCCGCGTCAACCTGTCCCGAAACAACCATATTCTCTATATCAGAAAAAAGCACTTCCTTTTTGTTCTGAATGTCAGGAAAGAAAATGGTGAGTAATAAATTGGCTGTTGTATGTACCCCTGGTATAGCAACGGTTGTGGCAGGGTCACTCAGGTCGATATTGGGTTTTTTACTTACCAGGATCGGCCCAACACCGTTTCCGAGGGCACTGCCCGAATCAAGGATAATATAGTCGTTCGAAATTTCGGCATATACACCCGCACTCACTTTGGTGAAATCAAGCTTCCGCTCGCGTGCAAGTAGATTCAGCTGCTCCACATCTTCCAGAAAAGGCTGAAAAGTGTAATTGGAATTGTTTATCTTCCCGTTAACCATTGCGTCAAAGATAAAAGTATCATTGGGGCATGGCGAAAATCCTAAAGTGAATATCTTTTGTGTCATAAAAACTCACAGATTCTTTTAATTGCCGGTAACAACGGCTCCCTTCTTTTTTTGTTTTCTCTCATCACCAATTAATAATCCTATTGGCTTCAAGGTATCAAAACTATCGAATATTACTTTTAGCATACCCAGGTATGGAATGAATAACATCATTCCCGCTACACCCCATACCATGCCCCCGATAAGCAAAGCAACCATGGTGGCTGGCGGATTTATCGAAACCGCCGATCCTACCACGTTAGGAGTGATGAAATTATTATCCAGGAACTGAACAAATGCACAAACTCCCAGGGCACCAACCGCGAACCAGATGGAGTCCTTTGTGAGCAGCGCCATGGTAATGGGAAATAAACTCCCGATTAATACACCAATGTATGGGATAATGTTTAATATGGATGCTACAACGCCGAGCAAAACCGCATGTTTGATGCCTAATAACAGGAACCCTACACTATTCAGTATTGACAGAATAGTTATATCAATTAACAGTCCTACCAGGTACTTCTGCGATACCCGGGAAGTACGGTGCATCATTTGTAAAATACCGATGTGTTTCGAAGAAGGCGTAACCTGCTTAACGAAATCCAGAATTTTATGCCTGTAATAGGTAAAGAAAAAAATATAAATCGGGATCAGTGTAGCTGCAGCCAGAAAATTTCCGGTAGCACTGAATATACCACTGAATATTTTACCACTGGAAGCCATCAGGGCCGCAAATTGTTCCTTAAGCCAGGCTAATTGCCGCTCATCACTGATATGGAAGTTACCTTCGATGAAATGCTGGGCCTGCCTGAACTTTTCACCCAGTTTTTCCCTTAAAAAGGGCAATTCCTCAGTAAATGATAAAAACTGGCTGCTTAAAAACATAAGAAGACCGGAAAGTATAATGATCATAAACAATATACTGAGCAAAACCGCTGGTATCCGGGGCACTTTTTTACTTTCCAGCCAGTTGCTTACCGGTAAAAGCAGGAAAGTCAGCAATACCCCTATGGATAGCGGAATCAGCAGAGAACTGGCAACGTAAAGGGTGTAAAATGCCATAAAGACTATGAGCATATAGCATGTCGCCTTTATGTACAAAGGATATTCTTTCATGTAGTGGGGCTTGAAAGTTCAAAAATAGCTATTTCGGTGTGATTGACATAATTATTTGACCATCACATGAATGGATATTCCTAGAACTTTGACGGAAGTAGTAAATTATTAGGCAAATTAAACTGATTTTTGAGCATTGCGGTGTAAATTTGTAGCCGGGCAGATAAAAAGTAAATATCCGGCAAGATTCAGCCAGGTTTTGTCAATAATAATTGAAACCGGTATGCCCTGTTTGCCGTTTAAAAAACTGCTGTTTTCCGGCTGGCATTTATCAAAAATTACAGCGCGAATCTTAAAACATGGTCAACCTGACAAAAGAACAACAAAAAGTACTTTTTAAATTCAATCCCCCTTTCCCCGGATTCAGGATGAATGGCGGATTAAATCGCCTTTTTGAAGATCAGGTTGCATTGACCCCAATGGCTGTGGCGCTCGAGTGCGACGGACTTTCGCTTACATACGATGAACTGAACAGGAAATCGAACCAGGTTGCATGGTGGCTTTTATCGCAGGGGATTAAAAAGAATCAACTGGCAGGTGTATGCATATCAAGGTCGGCCGAAATGGTTATAGCTATTCTGGGTATCATAAAGTCAGGAGCTGCCTATGTTCCCATCGATCCCACTTATCCTGCCGAACGGTTGGATTACATGATCAATCAGGCAGCCATACCACTTGTTTTAACACAACAGGAACACGAAAAGTTGTTTACCGGGAGTCAGGTAATAACTAAAGTACTCGATAACCAGTGGACAGATTTCGGAAAACAGCAGGAACAGAATCCGGATACCAATTATAGTCCCGATGACCTTGCCTACGTTCTTTTTACCAGTGGCTCAACCGGCAAACCCAAGGGAGTGGCAATGATTCAAAAAGCATTGGTCAATCTGGTTGAATGGCAAAAGTTACAGCCAGGTCTTCATGTACCTGCCCGCACCCTGCAGTTTGCACCGGTTAGCTTCGATGTTTCTTTTCAGGAAATGTTTACCACATGGTCAACCGGCGGTACACTGATTCTTATCGATGATGAAATGCGGTTGAATGCAGTTCGTCTTCTTACATTCCTGGAAAGAAATAATGTGGAACGGCTTTTTTTACCGTTCATAGCATTGCAGCATTTATGTGAGGTTGCCGTGAGTGGAAAAAAATACCCCACCCATCTGAAAGAAGTAATAACAGCCGGAGAACAACTTCAAATTACACCGGGTATCCGTGAGTTTTTTACCAATCTTCAAAAATGCAGGCTTCATAATCATTATGGTCCTACCGAAACACATGTGGTAACCGCCTTTGTGCTGAGCGGCAATCCGGCTGCATGGCCGCCCTTACCGCCAATTGGAACTCCAGTCAGCAATACGCACATTTATATTCTAAACGAAAAACTGCAGGCGGTGCCTGTTGGAGATGAGGGGGAGTTATACATAGCTGGTGATTCGGTAGCCAGTGGATATATTCATGACGAAAAGCTTACCGCTGAAAGGTTTTTAACCGTTATGCCGGAGGGAGAATCACCTCTCCGGTTGTACCGTACAGGTGATTTAGGCCGTTATCTGCCTGATGGGAATATCGAATATCTTGGAAGGGCCGACAGCCAGGTTAAAATACGCGGATACCGTGTTGAACCAGGTGAGATTGAAGTAGCCTTATCACTGATAACCGGAATAAATCAGGCAGTTGTAGTTATGCGCGAAGATTTTCCGGGTGATAAAAGGCTGGTTGCATACCTGGTGAATGATACCAACAGCAATTTAACACAAATGGATGTCAGGGCAAAAGCGGCTTCCATGCTGCCCGATTACATGATTCCTTCGTCATTTGTGTTTGTTGAATCTTTTCCAACCACTCCAAGCGGTAAAATTGATCGTAAAAAGTTACCACTCCCCCCAACTTCACGTCCCGACACTTCAACCCCGTTCGTTGCTCCTAAAACAACCGGCGAAAAGCTGGTGGCCGGTATTTGGTCAGGTTTGTTGCATATTGACGAAATAGGAATTGATGATAATTTTTTTGAACTGGGAGGGAATTCACTTTTGGCACTTCAGTCAATCGCACAGTTGAATCTTCAGCACAACATCGATATTTCTGTGATTAAACTGTATCAGTTTCCTACTATCAGAGGATTAATGCACGTGCTTGAGGGAGTTAGTGATGTGAAATCGGTGAGGGAACATGCAAAGTCCAGGTTCCAGAATTCATCTCTTGTTAAACCGGAAAATCAAAAGGTTGAAGATGGCATTGCTATCATTGGTATGGCGGGAAGGTTCCCGGGAGCCGATACCATTGAACAGTTCTGGAATAATCTTGTTGAATCGAAAGAAACTACTAGATTTTTCGGAGCCGGCGAGCTCGATCCATTCATTGATCCGGCTGTTTCGTCCGACCCGCTATATGTCAAAGCAAGGGGCGTGTTGAATGATGCCGATAAATTTGATGCGTCATTTTTTAATATCAATCCCAGGCTGGCTGAACTGATGGATCCGCAACACCGGGTATTCCTAGAAATCTGCTGGGAAGCACTGGAAGATTCAGGTTACGCGTCACGCTCATCTCAGAGTATCGTTGGTGTTTATGCAGGAACCGGAAACAATACCTATTACAGCAATAATGTCGTTCAACATAAAAAAGCGATTGATCTGGTAGGCCCTTTCCAGGTTATGACAGCTAATGAAAAAGATTATATCGCCACCAGAGTGAGCCATTTGATGAACCTCACCGGACCAGCAATCAGCGTTCATACCGCTTGCAGTACCTCACTAACGGCGGTGGCTATGGCCTGCCAGGCATTATGGAACAACCAGTGCGATTTGGCGTTGGCCGGAGGGGTAGCTGTTACCAGTCCAATAAGCAGCGGACATATTTATCAGGAAGGTGGAATGTTCTCATCCGATGGGCATACCCGTTCGTTCGACGAACAGGCTTCAGGAACCGTATTTAGTGACGGTGCCGGCGTGGTCGTGCTCAAACGTTACCGGGATGCGCATCGCGACAACGACAACATCTATGCGGTAATTAGAGGGACAGGCATTAATAACGATGGCTCCGGGAAAGCCAGTTTTACCGCGCCCTCTGTCGAAGGACAGGCTACAGCTGTTGCTATGGCTCATGCTCATGCCAATGTTGATCCCGAAAGCATATCCTATGTTGAAGCACATGGAACGGCTACACCCCTGGGTGACCCAATTGAAGTGGAAGCCCTTACGCTTGCATTCGGTGACACTAAAAATAAAAAACAGTTTTGTGCACTAGGCTCAGTGAAATCGAATTTCGGGCATCTTACAGCAGCAGCCGGCATTGCAGGCCTGATTAAAACGGTATTGGCAATGAAACATAAAATCATTCCGGCCACGCTTCATTTTTCAAAACCAAATCGTAGTATTAACTTTGAATCAACGCCATTTTACATAAATAACAAACCACTTTCGTGGGATGCCGGTTCAGTCCCGCGAAGGGCAGGTGTAAGTTCTTTCGGAGTAGGAGGAACCAATGTGCATATTGTAGTGGAAGAGGCTCCCGTACAGCCCTTGTCGGGTCCGGCCAGGAGTAAAAGCCTGTTATTGTTTTCTGCCAGGAACAATGAAGCACTTGACCGTTCCCTTAAAAATTTTGCATCATTTTTCGAATCACAACCGGATGTAAATATAGCCGATACGGCTTACACCCTGCAAACCGGAAGGGCGTCATTTAATCACCGCCGTATTTTGGTAGCGGATGATGTACAGGATGCCGCTACTCATTGCATTAAACCAGCTCCTGATAAATCGGCATCAAGAATTATGGATCAGCCTGCCGGTGGTGTGGTATTCATGTTTCCGGGTCAGGGTTCTCAATATGTGAATATGGCAGCATTCCTTTACAGGGATGAGATTGTATTTAAAGATGCAATGGATACCTGCGCCAGGTTATTTGAAGTACACCTGAAGCTCAATATTAAAGATGTTATTTATCCTGATCCAACGCGTATATCAGAAGCCGAAACAAAATTAAAACAGACCGCATTTACACAGCCTGCACTTTTTTCGGTTGGATATGCGCTGGCTAAATTGTGGATGAGTTGGGGCATCCGGCCTGCGGCTCTTATCGGTCACAGTATAGGTGAATTTTGTGCTGCCTGTATTTCGGGCGTTATGAGCCTTGATGATGCAGTGAAACTGGTTGCAAACCGAGGTCGCCTGATGCAAGAGTTACCTGAAGGTTCCATGATTTCAGTAAGGGCATCTGCCGGCGTTGTGCAGAAAATTTTAAATAATAATGTATCCATTGCTGCTGTTAACGGGCCATCATTATGTGTTGTTTCAGGAGACCATGATAATATTATTAAAGTTTCGGCTATTCTCGATAGAGAAAAGATCGTGTACAAGTCTTTGCAAACTTCACACGCGTTTCATTCACCAATGATGGACCCGGTAGTAAAACCTTTCAGTAAGCTTGTTAAATCAATCAAACTTCAGTCGCCAGCTATTCCGGTAATGTCAACAGCTACCGCTTCCTGGTTAACCGATGCCGAAGCGGTAAGTGCTGATTACTGGTCGATGCATTTAAGAAATCCGGTATTGTTTGCCGATGGTATTAAAGCAATCTGGCATGATCATCCTGATTATTTTATGCTGGAAATGGGGCCGCGAAGCACTGCTTCGATGCTGGCACGTCAGCAGGCATCCAATACAAGAATGCAGTTTGCTTATCCCTCTTTGCCAGATGACTCTTCACCCGAATCGGAATGGAAAACCACCTTGTTTGCCATGGGTCAGCTCTGGTTGTCGGGTATACAAATAGACTTTCAAAGCTTTTACGCGCTCGAGCAGCGGCACCGGATTTCATTACCGGTTTATCCTTTTGATAAAAAGAGGTTTTGGGTTGATCCGGTTGTTTCACCGGACGGAAACAATACATTTTATCACTACGGGCAATTTGTACCGGCAGCATCCGGCGATTTAAATACTACAAACCATCTGCAACAGTTTTCCAATTTGCAAACACCAATTGAAATGAGTAACATAAACCGTAAATCAGCCATCATTACTGAATTAAAAAGTGTGATGGAAGAAGCATCAGGGATTGAACTGGCTCATGCCAACGATAATGCCACTTTTATGGAACTGGGGCTCGACTCCCTGTTTCTTACCCAGGCTGCACTGACTGTTTCTAAAAAATATGGCACCAAGATCACATTCCGTCAACTGAATGAAGGTTTGTCGACACTAAATGCCCTTGCAGGACATCTCGACGAAGTATTGCCTGCTACAGCACCGTTAAGCAATGTTTCTTCAGCACCTGCGAATCAACCGGGTGCTTTGATAAACCCGAATTCACTTCCCGGAAACGGTAATGCAAACCAGATTCAATGGCTGATCATGCAACAAATGCATGTTATGCAGCAACAACTTGCAGCAATAGGAGGTGCGACTAATGCCATGCCAAACCCTGTACCGGAATCAAAAAGTGTTCCTGCGTCAACAACACCTTCTTCCGGCACACCAGTATCAGAAATCAGTGAAAATGAAAAAGCAGAACTCGAAAAACCTTTTGGTGCAATAGCACGAATTGATAAAACCGGACATTTAAACTTTACCGGAGCCCAGCAGGAGTGGTTGAATAAATTTGTGAAGGAATATAATACCAAAACTGCGAAATCAAAAAAATACACACAGGATCACCGCTCCCATCTGGCCGATCCACGGGTAGTAACAGGATTCAAACCCGATCTGAAAGAACTTATATACCAGGTGGTAGTTGATAAATCGTCTGGATGCAGGTTGTGGGATGTTGACGGCAACGAATATATTGATGTTCTCAATGGATTTGGCTCTAACTTTCTTGGTTACAATTCACCGGTAATTTTAAAAGCGGTTGATGCGCAGTTGAAATCGGGATATGAACTGGGACCTCAGCATCCGCTTGCAGGAGAAATGGCCCGGTTAATTTGTGAATTCACCGGTTACGACCGCGCAGGTTTATGCAATACAGGCAGTGAAGCGGTATTAGGTGCCATGCGTATCGCCAGAACTTTTACCGGTCGCAGCCTGATAGTTTGTTTCAATGGTTCATATCATGGAATAAATGATGAGGTAATTGTGCGTGGGGCCAGAAATCAGAAATCGTTTCCTGCTGCCGCCGGTATTCCTCGTGAATCGGTACAGAACATGCTGGTTCTTGACTATGGTACGGATGAAGCACTCGAAATTATCAGGGCGCGTTCAGGCGAACTGGCTGCCGTAATGATTGAACCTATTCAAAGCAGACGGGCCGATTTCAGACCAAAAGAATTTATTGAGGAGGTACGTAAAATAACATCCGAAGCAGGTTGTCTGCTTATTTTTGATGAGGTAATAACGGGATTTCGTTTACTGCCGGGAGGGGCACAGGAGTTTTTCGGTGTACAAGCCGACATCAGTACTTATGGAAAAGTTATTGGCGGTGGTATGCCAATCGGCGCCATTGCCGGCCGTAAAGACTTTATGGATACACTCGATGGCGGCTTTTGGAGGTTTGGCGATGAGTCGGTACCCGAAGCCGGAGTTACCTATTTTGCCGGAACGTTTGTACGTCATCCGTTAGCACTTGCCGCCGGTATCGCTGTGTTAAAACATCTCAAAGAACGTGGCATGTCGATATATGAAAAACTGAACGGTTTTACCAACAAGCTGGTAAATGCGGTAAACGATCATTGTGCGGGCTCACAAGCACCGCTACATCTGGTTTCGTTTGGCTCGTTGTTTAAGGTTAAGTGGGATACCGA
>CAZPKJ010000036.1:13586-19819 GCA_964587075.1 uncultured Flavobacteriaceae bacterium
CTGCTTCGCTCAAGGGGTGTCCATATTTATGATGGATTCCCATGTTTTATTACGGAC
Organism: uncultured Flavobacteriaceae bacterium; assembly: GCA_964587075.1. GTDB lineage: Bacteria > Bacteroidota > Bacteroidia > AKYH767-A > OLB10 > CAZPKJ01. Next base: position 13,644 of record CAZPKJ010000036.1, read on the forward strand.
GCGTTTACCGAAAAGGATGTTGATTTTGTAATCAGCAATTTTAAGGAGGCTATCAGTGAGCTGCAGGCTGCAGGTTTCATTTCTTCAGCCGAAAGTACCAACCAAAAGTCTCAGGAAAACGGGACGGTTAAAAGCGAAGCAACTCCTGGATTACCGCCTGTGGAGGGCGCACGTTTGGGTAAAGATGCCCATGGAAACCCCGCATGGTTTGTTTCTGATCCCGAAAGGCCTGGAAAATATAAACAGATCATTAGCTAATAACAAAATATAAAGGATTTAATAAACGGTGAACAATATCAGATATAAACAAGTTGATTTCAACCCTTTTGATCAATTAAACCAAGTTCCTACCACAGAACCTCAGCGGGAAATACTTGCGAATATATTTCTTGGCGGCCTTCCTGCCAACTGCTCTTATAATGAATCCGTATCCCTGTACTTGAAGGGGACTTTTGACCTGATAGCCTACCAAAAGGCATTGACTATATTGATTCAGCGACACCAGGCACTGAGAACAGTATTTTCGAACGATGGCTTGTTGCAGTTTTTTAATGACGCAACTGATGTTAAAGTTGAATTTGTTGACCTATCAGCCTACAATGAAAATACGAAAAAAGCCGAAGTCGCCGAGATTACCGGCTGTGAAGCTGAAACACCTTTCGACGTACACTCCGGACCGCTATACCGGTTTATTGTTATAAGGCATAATCAGGATTTTCACCAGTTAATACTTTCATTCCACCATATTGTTTGTGATGGATGGTCGCTGGGAATTATTATGCAGGATTTAAGTAAAATTTATAGCTGTATAATTTCCAATACACCTTTCAGCGCACCAAATGCACTCCGGTTTTCCGATTATGTACAAGAAGAGATAATTTACAGTCAATCAGAACAGGCTGCACAAACAGAACATTACTGGATCGAGTTATACAAAGACAAGCCCACATCTTTCGAGTTTCCAAGCGATAAACCTCGCCCCGCAATACGGACATTTAGTGCAAAGCGTGTTGATGTTCCGGTTGATGAAAAGCTGGTGGAAAAACTTCGCAAAAAAGCCACATCCCTTGGTGTTTCGTACGTGACCATGCTAACTGGTGCATTTGAAGTGTTTTTACACCGCATCTCGGGACATCATGATATAATTCTTGCACTTCCTGCAGCCGGCCAGCCGGCAACAAACCATCATCATCTCATCGGACATTGCGTAAATGTACTTCCATTACGTTCAGAGATTGATCCCTTTTCCAGTTTTTACGATTACATTAACAAACGGAAAAGCACATTGCTTGATGCATACGACCATCAGCATTTTACCTTCGGAAGTTTAATCCGAAAATTAAATCTTCCACGCGACCCGTCAAGAATTCCTTTGGTACCTGTTGCATTTAATTTGGATCTGGGAATTACAGATGGGGTGTATTTCGAGGGGTGTACTTTTGAGTTTGCTACCAATCCCCGGCATTATGAAAACTTTGAGCTGTTTTTAAATGCCGCTGGTAAGGGAAATACGCTTGTACTGGAATGTACCTTCAATACCGATTTGTTTGATATGGAGCTGATGAAATTACGTATGGAGGAATTTGCGGTTTTACTTGGGTCCATTGCTGACGATCACCTAAAACCATTATCGCAATTAGCATTGCTTGGTTCAGGGGAACTCGATTTTATTTTTAATCGTTACAATAATATCGATGCTGACTTTTCAACTCCCTTTACCATAAATCACTGGTTTGAAATTACTGCTTCAAAGTACCCTGATGCTGTTGCCATTACTTCGGGTAATGAAAGAATGACATACAGCGAATTGAATGCAAAAGCCAATCAGCTTGCTAACTGGATTCGCAGCGAAAATATAGAACCTGGAAGTTTCGTGGGAATATTGGCTGAACGGAATTGTGCGTTAATTGTTTCCATGTTGGGTATACTGAAATCACGTTGTGTTTATGTGCCCGTCGATCCGGTTTATCCCCCGGAAAGGATTCAGTATATCTTAAAAGACTCTGATTGCCGGCTGCTATTGTTTTCAGAAAAGTATACCGATCATGTATCCGGTTTTTCATTAAGGAAACTGAACCTAGATAATGACTGGAATAAATATGTTGCTGTTAAAAGTTCTGATAATCCGGGTCTTGAAGCTTCAACAAATGAACTGGCTTATGTAATTTATACCAGTGGGTCGACAGGAAAGCCCAAAGGTACACTGATTGAACACCGTAATGTAACACGGTTATTTACAGCCACCGGTCACTGGTATAACTTTGATCAGAATGATGTTTGGACGATGTTTCATTCAGCAGCTTTCGATTTTTCAGTTTGGGAAATATGGGGCGCTTTACTATATGGTGGCCGCCTGGTGATAGTACCTTATGATGTAAGCCGGGAACCTTCGAAATTTTATGATCTGTTGATTTCGGAACGGGTTACCGTGCTCAATCAAACCCCATCAGCATTCAAGACATTAATATTCGAAGATGTTATACGACAAAAAAATGATAGTTGTGTTAAAACATTACGTTATATAATTTTTGGAGGCGAAGCACTGGAACTTGAAAGTTTAAGACCATGGTTCAGTAATCACGGTGATGCCAGTCCGCAGTTGGTTAATATGTATGGTATTACCGAAACAACCGTTCACGTAACATACCGGCCTGTAAGTCTGGCCGATCTGGATAATGGCAAAGGTAGTATGATTGGAGTGCCGATACCTGATTTACAGATTTATTTACTCGACAACAATTTACAACCGGTACCTTTGGGTTTACCCGGTGAAATGTTTGTCGGGGGAGCTGGTGTTGGACGGGGATATTTAAACAGGCCCGAATTAAGTGCGGCCCGTTTTCTTTTTAATGATTTCAATCCATTTAGCGGTACACCTTTGTATAGATCGGGGGACCTTGCACGGCTTTTGCCGGATGGCGATCTTGAATATCTGGGCCGCATCGACAACCAGGTAAAAATCCGCGGTTTCAGGATAGAATTGGGTGAAATTGAGGCTCTGCTGGCTCGTCATCCTGACATTAAACAACATGTGGTAATAGCACGTGAAGATACTCAGGGCGATAAACGCCTTACAGCTTATTTGGTAATGGATAATACTGATATTCCTGTTAATGACATAAGAGATTATCTCCGAAAGGAATTACCCGATTACATGATTCCTGCCGCATTTGTATTCATGGATAAAATTCCGGTTACTTCTAATGGTAAAACCGACAGGAAAGCATTACCAAAACCTGAAATGGAAGTTGCCACCGACAGGAAATTCGAGGAACCGGCAACTCCTCTTGAGGAGATGCTTGCTCACATTTGGTGTGATATCCTTGGTTTATATCGTGTAGGTCGTAATGATAATTTTTTTGAATTGGGGGGTCATAGTATCCTGGGAGTGGCCATGTTCAATGCTATTGAGAAAAAACTGGGAGTTAAAAAAAGCCTTCCTTTATTATTTACCGCCCCTACTATTGCCGAACTTGCACGTGTTATAAATAATGAGGGTCACTCACAGCCAATCTCTTGTCTGGTGCCACTGCATGAAAAAGGAAGTAAACCCCCGTTGTTTTGTATTCATATGCACAATGGTAACGTTAACAGATGGAGGGTTTTAGTGAAACATTTACCCGACGACCAACCAATATATGCTGTACAGCCCCTGGGGCTCGACAGCAACAAGGAACCGCACAAAACCATTGAAGAAATGGCTGCCCATTACATTAATGTTATCAAAGAGGTTCAGCCTCACGGTCCCTACCATTTAATCGGGCTTTGTTTTAGTGGTATGGTAGTTTTTGAAATGACCGCCCGGTTAGAAGCATTGGGCGATAAAGTTGCTTACCTGGGGATGATTAACAATTATGCTCCTCCTGAAAATCCTACCTTATACCGGATCAAGACCGGCTTGAACAAGTTTATGAAAATGGAGCTGGGTGAGAAATTCAGTTATGCCATGGAGAAAAATCTCGAAGTAGGAAAAAAACTACTTTTTCATTCAGGTAAATCAAAAAAATCCGAAATTTCTCAAAATGGATCTGGCCTGGACAATGAACAGGTGCCCGAAACAGGAAATGATTTGAGAAATATTCATTCATTGGCCCTGTTAAATTACCATCCCACCCACCGAATTCATACCAATTTGTATATTTATCGTACTGATGACCCAATTGAAAAACACTTTAATGAACATTTGGGCTGGGACCGGCTTGTTAAAGGAGGTATTTATACAACCATTGTTCCGGGTTCCGACAATGATACCATAATTACCGACGAACCATTTAATGTTTTGCTTTCAAAAAGTATCGGGGATCATTTGCATAACCTTTAAACGGATGGCAACTTCTTTTCTCAAGTCACCCGCTTTCAGGCCCTTTGATAATTAATTGAAAATAATAGTAATTTAGCAACCGAAATCCACGGTTCGTCGCTGAATGAAGCTTCATTTTAAAGAACTTAAAAGTATCAGGAAGGAACATGCGCTGCCTGCCAAGGGCAACCAGCATGAGGAGATTCATGTGTGGAGTCATGCAATTCATTATGATGACCCTTTTTTAAGAGAAGCTCCTTATATATTGTCGGCTGAAGAATCGCTTAGGGCTCAGAAGTATCATTTTGAGAAAGATAAACGGATTTATGAGTCGGGTCACGTGTTTATCCGCAAAATTCTGGCACATTATACATCCATTGAAGTAACCAGGCTGGACCTCACTCCGGTTGTAAATCAGAAGCCGAAGGTTGAAAATGCCCCTTTCCCCATATTTTTCAATATTACACATGCCGGTTCCCGTATATTGGTTGCCGTTGGATTCCGGTCGGATGTTGGTATCGACGTTGAAAAAATTATTCCCGATTTTGATATTGAAGGGTTCTCGGAAGCCAACTATCATGCTAACGAAATGGAGCACCTCAAAACACTCCGTGATCAGGATGAGGTGTATTATTTTTATATCATCTGGACTCGAAAAGAAGCCTGGCTGAAACTAACCGGTGAAGGAGTTAATGATAAATTGCGTGAACTGGATTTCAGTGGCAAAAAACCATATCCGGGCCTTCCGCCACATGGGCATCACGACTTGTATATGACTTCCTGGATGGAGGATAACGACTACATCGCTACTCTGGCATCCTATGTCGACCCCAGTAAAATTAAATTTTTCAATTCGGATCTGCTTATTGAACCACCGGTATTTTAATCGATTTATATTTCAAAAACCACTACAACTAAACCACCAACTTTATGAGCAACGGTTCTAAATTCCTTCATGATGTGCATGCATATTTTGATAAAGCCGCAGCATTTACCGATCACGATAAAGGCACTCTCGCGCAAATTAAAGTATGTAACGGTGTGTATAAGTTCTTTTTTCCGGTTGAAATAAATGGTCAGGTAAATGTAATTGAGGGAATCAGGGCACAGCACAGCCATCATAAAACTCCTACCAAAGGCGGTATCCGCTACAGCGAGCTTGTGGATGACAAAGAAGTAGAAGCCCTGGCAACTCTCATGACCTTTAAGTGTGCACTGGTAAACGTTCCATTCGGAGGGGCAAAAGGAGGGATCAAGGTTAATCCGCATAAACACACTGAACGGGAACTCGAACGCATAACCAGGAGGTATACTTCTGAATTGATCAAAAGAAACATGATTGGCCCCGGTATTGATGTTCCTGCCCCCGATTATGGGTCGGGATCGCGTGAAATGGCCTGGATCGCCGATACATACTCGTCATTCAAGTATGAAGATATCAATTCGCTTGGATGTGTTACCGGGAAACCCCTTGGTCAAGGAGGTATTCAGGGCCGCACCGAAGCCACCGGAATGGGTTTGTTTTTTGGTGTCCGTGAGGCACTTAGCATGAAAGATGATATGAAAGCCCTGGGAATGGAAACCGGCATCGACGGTAAAAAAGTAATTATCCAGGGACTTGGTAACGTTGGTTATTATAGTGGCAAGTATTGTATGGAGGGTGGTGCCGTCATTGTTGGTATTGCCGAATATAACGGAGGTATTTACAACGAAAAAGGATTGGATGTTGACCAGGTTTGGAAGCATATGAAAGAAACGGGCTCACTGCTCAACTATCCGGGTGCTGTTAATTATAAAAATCCTGCCGAATTGCTCGAAATGGCATGCGATGTTCTGATCCCCGCAGCTCTCGAAAATCAAATCAACAAAGAGAATG
>CAZPKJ010000037.1:0-5496 GCA_964587075.1 uncultured Flavobacteriaceae bacterium
TTTGTTCAGCGTTTACTTTATAGTCGGAATCAACAGTGCTTTGAATAAACACCGGTTTACCGCCCGATAATTTAATAAACTGCGTGTAACTGACCCAGTAGGGAGCCGGAACCAGAACTTCTTCACCCGGATTCACCAAACTGAGAACTACATTGGCAATGGATTGTTTGGCTCCGGTTGAAACTACAATCTGCTCGGGAGTATAGGTAAGGTTATTTTCGCGCTGAAACTTTTCGCAGATTGCCTGACGCAGGTCGGCAAAACCCGAAATGGGCGGGTACTTGGTAAAACCGTCATCAATCGCCTTTTTTGCGCTTTCGCGGATGTTGGAAGGGGTAATAAAATCGGGCTCACCCAGGCTCAGACTGATAATATCAAACCCCTTCTCCTGAAGTTCCCTGCTGAGCCGCGCCATGCCAATGGTTTGAGATTCGGAAAGATTGTTGATGCGGTCGGCTAATCGTGGCATAATTCTATCAAAATAAGGTGCAAATCTAATGTAAAGTAAAGAGTAGTTTCCGGCAGACAGGGCAAAGTTCTGCAACGGGTAGTGTTGATAGGAAACGTTCAAATTCACCTTTACTGCCAAATAAAGTCTGTTCTTTTATAATAACTGGTCCGGTGATCCTATTTCAAAAATTAATTACCTGAAATACAGATTATTATAACTAAATATAATTGTGCCTCTTGTCAAATATCAAAAAGTGTTATATCATTGTGATATCAAAATAATATCATAAACTCAAAATCATGAAAACAGAATCGGTTTACAAAGCTCAGTCGGGTTACCTGTTGTTATTGGTACACCTGGTACTCTTAGCCCTCGAAGTGTACTTTATCAGGAACGCCTATGTGGCTGTTGCTGTCATAAACGGGGTAATTTTCGTTACAACTATTTCAGGCTATTTGATTGTTAACCCCAACCACTCCATGGTACTTATTCTGTTTGGTACTTATAAGGGAACGGTTAAGGATAATGGCTTTTTTTGGGTGAATCCTTTTTTTACACGTAAGCGAATTTCACTCAAGGCCCGAAACCTGAACGGTACACCACTCAAGGTAAATGACAAGATCGGGAACCCCATCGAAATTGCAGCGGTAATCGTGTGGCAGGTACGCGACACCTACAAGGCAGCTTTTGAAGTCGATGACTACGCGCAATATGTAAGTATTCAGAGCGAGGCGGCTATTCGTCACCTGGCCGGCATTTGCCCTTATGATAATTTCGAAGATGAGAGTGCCGAAATTACACTCCGTGGTGGTTCGGGCAATGTAAACGCTATGCTCGAAAGTGAATTGAATGAAAGACTTGCACCTGCAGGCATCAAAGTGATTGAGGCCCGTATCAGTCATCTTGCTTATGCACAGGAAATAGCAGGTGCCATGTTGCAACGGCAGCAGGCTACTGCGGTAGTAGCTGCCCGCCAGCAAATAGTTGAAGGCGCTGTTGGCATGGTTGAAATGGCTCTGACCAAACTTAATCAAAAAGATTTTATAAAACTCGATGAGGAACGCAAGGCGGCTATGGTTAGCAACCTGCTGGTAGTATTATGTGGTGATAAAAATGTAACACCTGTAATCAACACCGGAACATTACATCATTGATTATGGCCGAAAAGGAAGATAAAAAAGCCTTTGTGCTGAGGGTGAGTCCCGCGCTGTTGCGGGATATTGAAAAATGGGCCGCCGATGAATTCAGGAGTGTAAACGGGCAAATAGAATTCCTGCTGCAAAAAGCCCTCAAAGAAACGGGGAGGTTGTCAAAAAAGAAGGGCGATGAGTGAAATCGCGGTGGCATCCCCGAAAGGGTTAATGCTGTGTCTTTTTAATCAGGAGGATGCCCGTGGATTAATTACGCGCACTTTTCCGATATTTGCACACTTAAAGCGACAAGGTTTATGAAATTCCCCGATAACATCACTGATATCCTGTTTTCAATTGCTCCGGCACTGCTGGTGTTTTTTACAGCTTACTATCTGATAAAGAAGTTTCTCGATACCGAACAGCGGATCAAACATGCCGAGCTCAAAATGGCAGTTAAAAAAGATATTCTGCCCCTCCGTTTACAGGCTTATGAACGAATCATCCTTTTTCTCGAAAGAATTTCACCCAACAACCTGCTGGTACGTGTATATGTACCGGGCATGACCGTTATGGAATTTCATAAAGAGATACTGCTTACTATCCGCACAGAGTTCGAACATAATATTTCGCAGCAGGTATATGTAACCAATGCAGCATGGGTAACGGTTCGTTCGAGCCGCGATGAATTGATTAAGTTGATTAATCAGTCGCTCGAACAGTGTAAAATGGATGACAATGGTGTTGAACTGAGTAAAAAAGTATTTGAAACTATGGTTCAAAAGAATGAATTCCCCATTCAAAAGGCCATTGATGAAATAAAAAATGAGGTGCACCAGTTATTTTAGTTCCTAACATACCGGATATACGAAAATAATGACCGACAAGCTGACAGAGCCCTGTACTTTTTATACCGACTCAGGCATTGAAGTTGCCAGGGTTTACAAAAGTGAATCCGGTACCGGTGAAGAGCCGGGTGAATTTCCTTTTACCCGTGGTGTACAGAGTGATATGTACCGGTCACGACTCTGGACCATGCGCCAGTATGCTGGTTTTTCAACTGCCGAAGAATCCAATAAGCGCTATCGTTACCTGTTATCGCAAGGCACAACCGGGCTGAGCGTCGCGTTTGATTTACCTACACAAATCGGATATGATTCTGATCACGCTTTGTCGGAAGGCGAAGTCGGAAAAGCGGGAGTAGCTATTGATTCGCTTAAAGATATTGAAGTACTTTTTGATGGCATCGACTTGTCGAAGATTACTACTTCAATGACCATTAACGCAACTGCATCAACGCTTTTGTGTATGTATCTGGCCCTTGCCAGAAAACAGGGGGTGTCGCTAAAAACCATATCAGGAACCATTCAAAATGATATCCTCAAGGAATATGCCGCACGAGGTACTTATATTTATCCGCCTTCACCTTCTATGCGGATTATCACCGATATTTTCGAGTACTGCTCAGCTGAAGTCCCGAAGTGGAATACCATTTCCGTTTCGGGTTACCACATCCGAGAAGCCGGTTCAACGGCGGTGCAGGAGCTGGCGTTCACATTAGCCGATGGAAAAGCTTACCTTGAAGCCGCGCTGGCGAAAAAACTTGATATTAATATTTTTGCAAAGAGGATTTCATTTTTTTTCAATGCGCATAACAACCTGCTCGAGGAGGTTGCAAAGTTTCGCGCGGCCAGGCGAATGTGGGCTCAAATAACCAAAGAGCTGGGTGCTTCCGATCCGCGGGCAATGATGCTTCGTTTTCATACGCAAACAGGCGGATCGACTCTTACGGCGCAACAGCCTATGAACAATATTGTAAGAGTAACCATCCAGGCACTGGCCGCTGTACTTGGCGGAACACAATCATTGCATACCAATGGCTATGATGAGGCTTTATCATTACCAACTGAAGAAGCAGCTACCATAGCCCTCCGTACCCAGCAAATTATTGCATGTGAGAGTGGTGTTACCATGACCGTTGATCCACTGGGCGGATCGTGGTTCGTAGAGGAACTGACCAATAAAGTGGAAGCACTGGCCTGGGATTACATGAAACGAATTGATGACCTGGGGGGTGCTGTTAAAGCTATTGAATCGGGGTTTATTCAGAAAGAAATTGCCGCTTCGGCCTATAAATATCAGCGTGATATTGAAAACGGCGAGAAAATAATTGTCGGACAAAACAGGTACACCATTGAGGAGCCGCCATTTGATAAACATTTTAATGTCGATGACAGCATTCGCATGCTGCAAATAGAAAAGTTGAAATCACTCAGGAATACAAGGAATTCAGAAGAGGTAAATCAGGCACTGGCTGCTTTGGATCAGTCGGCCCGTGACGGATCCAATTTAATGCCTCACATCCTTACTGCCGTTGAGAGCTATGCTACCTTAGGCGAAATTGCCGATACCTTGCGAAAAGTTTTTGGGGAGTACAAGGGATAAAAAGTATCCAGATTTTACAGGCTAATTACCTGATTTTCCCGATTCCCATTTTCATTAACTGCAGCTTCAGCTTAAACTATTCCCTGGATTTAACAATCAGAAAAATATCCTCATCGTCCTTCTTCATCAGATATTTTTCGCGGGCAAACTTTTCGAGGTTACCCGAATCGGAAGTAAGTTCAAAAGTATTTCTTTTCATAGCACTGATTTCACTGATGTAATAGGATTTATCGGCTTCAAGTTTGTTCAGTTCCTGCCGATACGAATATTGCGATATAAAATCATTGCGGTCAAAGAAGGTCATCCACACAATAAAAACCACTATTGTGATGATGTATTTATTTTTTATCCAGGGAAGGATGCGGTTCAGGAATTTCATGAAACAAATATACTGCATGTTGAACCAGTTGAACTCTTGATGAAAACGTACTTATTTACACGAAATTGTTGAAAAACACTTCGTGTAATTGAACCGGCACGTATTAAACGGAACTTTTACTTAGTCTTTTTCAAGAAATGGATAACGGTAGTCGGACGGCGGCACAAAGGTTTCTTTGATCGTACGGGGCGAAACCCAGCGAAGGAGGTTGATCATGGAGCCCGCTTTATCGTTGGTGCCTGAACCCCGTGCGCCCCCAAAGGGTTGCTGGCCGACTACGGCGCCGGTACATTTATCGTTGATATAAAAGTTTCCGGCGGCATTTACCAGTTTTTTCATGGCAAGGTCAACAGCGTAGCGGTCCTGGGCAATGATTGAACCCGTTAACGCGTAAATACCGGTGCGGTCAACCTGGTCCAGGGTTTCTTCAAACTTAATGTCGTCGTAAACATAAATGGTTAATACCGGCCCGAATATTTCCTCGCACATGGTAATATACGAAGGGTTCTTTGATAAAATAACCGTAGGTTCAATAAAGTAACCTTTCGACTTGTCAAAATTTCCACCGGCAATGATTTCAACTTCATTACTGTTTTTTGCATCGGTGATATATGAGGTTATTTTATCAAAGGCTTTTTCATCAATGACGGCATTGATAAAGTTTCCGAAGTCCTCGGTAACACCCATTTTCATCGACTTCAAATCGGCTACCAGGCCTTTTTTAACTTCGGGCCATAAGCTCTGAGGAATATAAGCCCTGGAGGCTGCACTGCACTTTTGTCCCTGAAATTCGAATGCACCCCTGCTCAGGGCAGTTACCAAAACACCCGTATCCGCCGAAGGGTGAGCCATAATAAAATCCTTACCACCGGTTTCGCCAACTATGCGTGGATATGATTTGTATTGGGAAATATTTTTTCCAATATCGCTCCACACATTTCTGAACACTTCGGTTGACCCGGTAAAATGTATTCCGGCGAAATCGGGGTGCTTAAAAATAATATCCCCGGCAACGGGCCCTGAAACATAAATAAGATTGATCACACCGGGAGGTAACCCCGCTTTAATAAATACCTCCATTAAAACGCTGG
>CAZPKJ010000037.1:5506-9380 GCA_964587075.1 uncultured Flavobacteriaceae bacterium
GGCCGAGTTGGCAGGTTTCCATACAACTGTATTTCCCATCATGGCAGCACTGCTTGGCAGGTTACCGGCGATAGCGGTAAAATTGAAAGGGGTCAACGCAAACACAAATCCTTCCAATGGCCGGTGTTCAACGCGATTCCAGACTCCTTTTGAAGAAATGGGTTGCTGATGGTAAATTTCGTGCATATACTGCACATTGAACCTCAGAAAATCAATCATCTCGCAGGCAGCGTCAATTTCGGCCTGGTAAATATTTTTTGACTGGCCAAGCATGGTAGCGGCATTTATGATGGGGCGGTAGGGACCCGAAAGCAATTCGGCTGCCTTTAAAAATATAGAGGCCCGATGTTCCCAATCGAGTGAAGCCCACGAGTTTTTTGCTGCAAGGGCCGCCTCAATAGCCAGTTTTACATGCGACGCATCGCCTTTATGATAATGGCCCAGCACGTGTTTGTGGTCGTGAGGAGGCGATAAAATGGCAGTGGACCCGGTGCGCACCTCATTGCCGCCAATGTACATGGGGATATCTTTTGAAATGGCACGGGCATCGGCAAGGGCCTTTTTAACCTGTTCCCGTTCAACCGATCCGGGAGCGTAATTTAAAACCGGTTCATTAACCGCCTGTGGTACTTTATAGATGGCATTCGACATGATATGATTGATTTTGAGGGTGCAAAGTTAGGCATTTTATGGCAAAAGGGCAGGGCAGGAGCATAGACTTTGCTACCCGTAACTGATAGAAAATGTAAGATTCATGTAACATTTGGTATTGACTTTCAGTAGAATGTTGCAATGTCATGGAAAAAATGACACTCAAGTACCGGATAAGTTCATTTAAAATTCAAAGGTTATGGATTTAAATAATTACACCGATTTGGAATCGACTGACAAATGTCAATGCATTACTCTCGATGAATCCGGGAAGATCACAGGCAGCTGCAATACGTTATTTCATACCTCCCGTTTATCGGCAACATCCGTAAAACGGGAGTTTCCTTTTTTATACAAGGTCATTAATTATCTCAAAACGCAGGAGGCCGGTGAATCGCCGCTCTTCTTTCCTCAAATTGAATTCGAATGCAACGGGTATCACAGCGTTTGTGATTTTACATTTATGCGTTCGGTTGATGCGTTAGGAATAAAGCGGTTTATCTGGATGATTTACGACAACTCGGTACATTACCGCGATTTGATTTCATCGGGGTATCAACGAAAAATTAAAAAACCAAGACTTCAGTTTTAGGCTGCTTTTACCGGAACAACTTTACCAAGGCGCGGATATACTAAAAACATTTCCTTAACATGATAGCCCATGGCCTGCAGCGCGACAGTATACTGTTGTATCTGTTTTGTGTGATGCGGTTCTTCGGCACCTGTTTTATAATCGATTACAATTGCCTCTCCCTCTTTAATCAGCAGCCGGTCGGGCCGGAGGATATTACCATCGGGCAGCAATACTTCGGTTTCGTTTAATGTTTCATACGATGAGTCGAGCCAGTTGTACTCATTAGCAAAACGGATGAATGTATGTAAGTCCTCTTTAAGTTTTATTACAATTTCGTTACCCGGATTATGTGTTTCGGAATATTTTAAAAGCACCGATTCAACATCAGCGCTGTTTACCAGGGTTGATGCCAGGTTGTGAAAATGCAGTCCGTATGTCAGGTCGGGAAGATCGGGGTCGGAGGAAGAAATTTTTTGTTTGTTTACTACCATTTTAAGCCGTCCTGTCCACTGATTCGAAATCCAGTGGTCAAGCGTGCCGGTAGCGATCCCTGTATTTTTTTTCGCATCAGCGGTATACACATCATTACCTGAAATAAAAGTTATTGAACCATCGTCGTGAACCTCATGACCAAGTTCGTTCATTTGCGACAATGACCAAAATAACTGCGGATGCAGGTCGTTGCTGATCTTGTCCCCTTCGATGGATGACGGATGTTTTGAAAATACATGCAATTGTTGTTCGGCCCTGGTAAATGCCACATAAAGCATATTCAGGTTGTCAATATATCCCCTTCTGATTTCATCGTGATAGGAACTTGCAAACCAGGTTTTTTCGAGTCTTTTGGTTACCCTTACGGGATGAGCCGCCCTGCTGTTGAATGGGGGTTCATCGCAATTTACCCAGATGGTGGATTTAAAATCGGTGGTCATTTTCCAGTCGGCGTAAGGAATAATTACAACCGGAAACTGCAATCCTTTTGATTTGTGAATGGTCATGACCCTGATAGCATCGGTATTGGACGGAATAATAACCGTACAGCTGTCTTTCTGGTTATTTTCATCCCACCAAACCAGAAAATCGGCAATAGTTGCCGGGTTTCGATCCTGGTACTCCATAATTACATCGGCAAACCGCTGGATGTAGGCATTGGGTTTATCAGCGAGTGCGAACATGGAGATAAGTTCTTCAACGGTATCAAACAAAGGGATTTTTTTAAATTCCGCGCCACGCTTAACAAACGCATCAGGCAACATGGATAATTTAGTGTAAACGGATGAACTGAAAATATGATGTCCTGTTACGGAGTCATCCTGCAAAAGGTGCTTACGGTAATGGTGAACAATTTGTGAAAGCGCCAGGTTGTCGTTTGGGTCATTGATATAACGCAGCAGGTTAATAAGGAAAATGATCCCCGGCGATTGCGAAAGAAGCAACGATTCAGGCGACAGAATGTGTTCGATACCTTTTTCGAGCAGATGTGTGGTTATCATGCGGGCTTCGAAGTTCGAACGGGTAAGCAGGGCTATATCGCTCAGTGAACATCCGTTTTTCAACAACTGTTGAATGGTATCAAATGTTATATCGCCGGCGGTTTGTTTCCATTGTGTTGCTTCTGTTTCTTCTCCCGATTCCTCATCTACACTGGCTTTTGAATCGGGCAAAAAAGTAAATTTCACATACCCTTCACCCGGTTCGCCTTTTACCCATTTTTGCTTATGGTCGTCGCCGTTATACGGGTGATCCAACTCAATAATTTTGGTATAATATCCAGGAGCGATTGAAAAGAAGCGGTTATTAAAATCTACAATCATCTGCCGGCTTCTGTAATTGGAAGCCAGATGCTGTACATCCATATTTTCACTGAAAAAGCGGAGGTCGTGCTGGACCTGGTGTTCAAGCAGCTGCATATTACCTCCTCTCCAGCGGTAAATCGATTGTTTGGCATCGCCAACAAGCAGTGTATAATGGCCGCTGCCCAACGCGTTTTGTATCAACGGGAGTAAATTCTGCCACTGATAATCGGAGGTGTCCTGAAACTCATCCAGCATAAAGTGCGAATACCTGTTTCCGCTCTTTTCATAAATAAACGGAGCGTCGGCAGGGCCAATAGCTTTTTGAAGAAACAAATTGTTGTCGCTAATCAAAAGCAAGTTATTCTCACCTCGGAATTTATTCAGTTTTTCCGCCAGTTTACCGAGCAACCCCGACATATAAGCATGTTCCATAACACTTACGGCCGACAGATACCGGCTGTAGGAGGACTCCATAGTAAGCTTTAGTTGTTGAGCCAGCGGCATAAGTTTGTCGGCAACTACCTGTTTTATATGATCGGCCCTGGGATGCGTTTTCGAAACCCAGCCATCAACACTTTCTATCGCTTCATTCACAAATGAGTTAAATTCATATTTATCTGGGTCCATTTTTCGGAGTACTTTGAAAAAGTAACCTGCAATTCCTCTCGATTTTTGTTTAAAATCGGCGGAAGTAAGTTGCTCTTCGCCGGTAATTTTCATGAACTGCTTACCCGGTTCGCGCATTTCATTTTCGAACCCGGCAATAATTTCACGCATGGCATTTACAAATGCCGGTTCAGGAACTCCAATTCCGTCAGGAAACAGTTTGTGGAACTTTTCATCGAACAGATGC
>CAZPKJ010000037.1:9390-19128 GCA_964587075.1 uncultured Flavobacteriaceae bacterium
TTTTCGCAGGTCACCTTCAAGCGACCAACCTTTCTCATTATCGAGTTTATCAAATACAAATTCCTCCAGCCAGTTTCGAAGCCGGGGATCATCTTCAATGTCGTCGGTCAACATAAAAACGATTTCCTTCGACACATAATCCATATCCAGTTCGAGGTCGAATTTTAACGGGATGTGAAGTTCCCTGGCCAGGGCCCTTACAATTTTACTGAAAAAGCTATCGATGGTACTAACTGCGAACCCTGAATAATCGTGTAAAATAAGTTCAAGGGCTTTAGCGGCCCTGCCGGCAATCTGGTCGGCGGGTATTGATGTTTGGGCAGTTATAGCCGTAACAAGGCCGGGTTCGCTTTCGGAAGCCAGCCGGGCAAGCGCCTGAATGATCCGCACTTTCATCTCCTCGGTGGCCTTGTTGGTAAATGTGATGGCAAGAACAGAACGGTAAAGAGTTGGTTTTTGCAATACCAGCTTCAGGTATTCCAGTACCAGCGTATAGGTTTTTCCTGAACCGGCCGATGATTTGTAAATAAAAAAATTTTTCTGCACGTGATTGGTAAAATTTTAACCACGTAAAGCTAATAAAAAAACCGGCCTTTAAGAACCGGTTTTAATGTGTTGGAGTTAATTGCTGCCCGAAGGCTTAATTTGGCGACGATTGTACATTGGTTGGTACATCACTCAATTTTAAATCGCCGTTCGGCCCGCGGTATTTGTATCCAATCATAGAAATTGTCATCGATTTAAGAGGTTTGTTGGAGGGTACCAGCCTGTAGTAAGCCAGGCCGGGGTTAGGACTTTTATCGGCGACCGCATAAGCGGTTAATTTATTTAATCCCCCGTTGGCTTTTACCCTTGCTACTTCATTGAACTCTTTGGCATCGAATGATTTTTCAATGTAAAACGAATCAATTTCAGTTTCAGAGGCGGTATACCATGAAATCATCACATAATTATTTTCAGCCACAGCTTCAAAATTCAGAAGGGTGACCGGCAATTCCGAAATTTGCCGGGTAGCTTTAATGAGCAGGTTATCCAGGAAAGCTTTATCGGTTCCGTCGCCTTTCAAATCTTTCCCTACTACAATAGGGTCTTCATCCTGCCATGTGAGTGTACACTCGGTACCGCCGCTGTAGCTCCAAATGGCCACACCATTTACAAAGAGTTCTGAACGGCCCGTTACCGGATCATGCAGGAACCGGTAGTTTCGGAATTCCTCATCATCGGGGATCTCATACCGGGTAGTTTCGGCTACTTTAGTAATACTTTTATCCTTGAACTTTAATTTATAAGCAATTGTTAAATGGCCGTTTTTAACGCCCAGGTTGAAACTGGTTCCACGGGTAAACAGGCCACAATTGTCATCCGACCTTCTGTAATCGACACTCAAATCAATGCCACCCAGGTTAAATTCCTTCATAGCCGGGATCGTAAAGTTCAGGGGTTGCTTTGATGAACCGGGTCCGATACCTTTTGTATTATCGGTTCCGCCATCTGTACAAACAGCGGTTTTTGAAACCGATATTGCTTCAGGTCCGGCTTGTGCTGAGGTTACATTTCCGTCGTCCCATGTGTAATAGGCTAATACTTCACCATTGTTAACATCATATCCGAGCATCATGTTCTGATACAATGCGGCATTGGATGTGCTTACCTGGGTTGTATTAATAAATACGGTGAAGTATGCAGCTAAACCGAGTAAGGAAGCTCCGGCAACAACGAACGCCATTTTGTGCATGGCCTTCATTTTTTGTCTGTTGCGAAGTTGATATTTTCCCATAAAAGTGTTATTAAGTAAGTGTGTGTACTATTATCGTTTTATCATTTTATGTGTTACCTGTGATATGCCGTCGCTAATGTTCACCAGGTAAATGCCTTTTGGAAGTTCGGTGTTGTCGACATAATTGAATTTATTGGTACCCTGTTCGGCCATTTCGGTTTTGTTGTAGATAACATTACCACCAGTTGACATAATTTTAATTTCAATATTGCAGGCAGTGGTAACATAATAACTTATAAAGAACTGGTCGGTAAACGGATTTGGTCCGGCTGAAACTATTTCAATATTGTTCACTCCTTTTTTACCAAATTCAATCTTTTCAATCTGTGAGTACTTGAGTGTTCCGTCTACTTCCTCCTGCTTCAGCCGGTAATAAGAGAGTCCGGGTGCAGGATCGGTATCAATAAATTCAAATGTTCCGGTTGATGTTGAATTTGGCTGTACATCTTCTTCATGAATCATGGTATAGTTCAGGCCATCAACCGATCTTTCTACATAATATATTTCGGCCGGGATATTGGCCTTAACTTTCCATTTTACTTTTACCTCCTTATTCTGCGGCTCGGCAGTAAATTCAATGATGTCGTAAGTTTGAGGTGTTGGATTTGAGATCATAAGCATATAACCCCAGGCGTTATTGTTATTAACGGTAACTTTTCCAACCTGGTTAATCATGCCATTGCCTGTGCCACCAATTCCATTCCATTTAGCGGTGTTCCATAACATTGCCGAGAAGTTCTGGGTAGCCAGTGAAGCGGGTAACGAATTCTCTTCGGGCAGATACGACAGGGTAATATTGGCGGTGGTACCGTTAGCCTGGATGAAGTACCATCGGTCGATGGCATAGTTTTTACCCGCATCAACACCATTATAATTCAGGTTTGGAATTCCTGCCGGTAACGGCCTGTTTTCGCGGCTGCTGTTGCGGGTAGAAACCACAAAGCTGTTACCGGTTCCAAAGGAAGGTGTAAATGAAAACGGAATAATTTTATTGGGAGCAGTTCCGAATTGTATAAGATGATAACCACCTTCGATATTGTTCCATATTACCTGTCCGCCCTTAGCCAGGTTCTCAGGTTCACTTTTAATGTATCCATAGCCGTTGAAAATGGATGAAGGTTTCCCCGAATTAACGATTATGTTAAAATTATTCAAGTCGAGCTCACCTTGTTGAAGTGATAATGTTTTTCGGACCGTTACATTGGATGATGATAACACGGCTTTGCCGGCCGGCTTGTTGATTTCAAGGACACCATACTGGTGGAATTCCTGGGTCGCTGTTCCCAGTCCGGTTCCGGTAACCGTTTGAACGTGGTCGCCATAGTATTCCACTATGCTGCCCTTGTTCAGTGAGTAACCCATATTCGGAGCGGCTTTAACCGAAGCATTATGTGTACCGTCGTAGAGCCCGGCGGGATTCGAAATCCTCAGCCTGCCACCCTCATCTACCTGGATTCCTGAATACAATCCTTTAGTTCCTGAATGTACCTGGTTATCGCCAAGGTCGATGGTGCCACCTGATGCAATGGTTACCATATCGTGCGCAATGGTGTTGGAGGTTCCTGCCAGCAAGTTGCCAGTTAGTATTTTTACAATGCAACCGGCACCTACATTTTGTTTTACGTGGTCTATAACCACCTGGTCGCCCGAAATGTGATATGCCATTTCGCCCGGATTATCGAAGAATATGGTTCCGTAAACTGGTGTGGCAAGTGATGATACGGTGCTGAAATTCGCGCTGCCACCGGCGTTGAACGATGATCCGTTCAACGACAACATATGTTTAGCTGTTGAGGCTGAATTGTTGTCGAAAATAATAGTTCCCGATACATTTGTAAAATCACCATAAACTGTAGTGTAAATTACATTGGATGTCGGATCAATTTCATTGTTATGGAAATAAAGGGTTCCGCCGGTTTGATTATAATTTTCGAGGATTGAAAAATTAGTAAATCCTTTGCCGCCTTTTATGTTTACAGTACCACTGGTAATTTCAAATGAACGGTTAACAATCAGCGAAAGGCTTCCGTCGGCTTTTGAAAAATACACGGTGCCACCATGCGTTTTAACCGATTTCTCAAACAGGATTTCGGTAGGATGGGTGGTATAGTTAAAGAATGAATTTCCTCCGTTAAATACCGCTTCACCTGAAATAACTACAGTTTCATTTCCTGAACTGGCCGAAGTAATAAACTCACTGGACAGTGATCCGTTCATTACAAGGTTTCCCTGGATATTAAGATTCAGTCTGACATTGTTTGGTATTCCACCCAACGAGGTAAGTCCGTTTAAGCGGAACTTCGAATTATTTCCGGAAAGGTTTAAAGTAAGATTTCCTGTAATGTTGATTTTAGATGTTTGTGAGCTCGTGTGGCAGGCATAATTAGCCATAAACACACCACCGGTCATTTCAATACTGCCAAAATCCATGTTAGCTTTCCCCGCAAGGGTGGTTGATATATTGAATATGCCTCTGAAATCGCCATGACTTTGCTGATATACTCCCTCTACATTCAGATATGCATTTCCGTTTGCAGTATTATTTACCCCCGAATTATATACAAGGCACATGTTGCCTTTATTAATAACATTACCTTTAATATCTAAATTAATATTACCATTGCCATTCACCAGCCCGTTAATGGTTCCACCATTATTGATAATTTCTCCGGTAGTGAGTGTAAATGATGAAGGATGGTTGCCAACGTGAATATCAAGATAGGAGTTAACATCGTTTAGTTGAATAGACCCAATGGAAGTATTGGTGATGGCGCCTGTTTTGTCAAGTATCACCCAGGCTTCATTGATGGTTAACCTTCCCAGGATACGGTGCTGTTCGAAGTAGTTTTTCTGGTCCCATTCGTAAACGAGCCCATTCAGCATGGTGTTAATTACTACGTTACCAAAATCACCGGTTACTACTGAACCCAGTGGGGCGTTTGAGTAATTATACCATTTATATATTTCAAGTGTGCTTGAGGCATGAAATTCTTCGTCGCCATTGGTAAACAGACTAGCTCCCTGAAGTGTGTTATCAGCCGGTGACCAGTACAAGGTGCCGGTGGGTCCCATTTTAAGTGAAGTACCCGGAACCGGAATTGTAACATCACCTTCATCAATTACCAGGCTGCCCTGAATATCGATAGTTCCGTTAATACGTAGTTTACCAAGTGATATGACTTTTAAAACAGCTCCCGATTCAATGCTTGCCGAAGCTATTGCTGAATTTGATTCAACATTGATTATATGGCCTGACTTAATGATAACCGGATCGGTGGCCGCAGGTACTCCGGCCGGGTTCCAAACGGCAGGGTCATTAAACCGGCCCGACATCACTGAAACTTTCTGACTGATGGCAGAGGCCGGGAATAAACTAACGAATAGCAACAAAGTCATCATTTTTAAAATGATGCGTTTGATTATAAAAGGAGTGGTGGTAATACTTATCTTCATATTGGCCCGGTTAATCTACTCGTTAATGGAATTTTTTAATGGTCTGGCCACTTTGTACCGGACGCCATTTCTCATATTGGTATCGGAGGGAGACAGAAATACTTCTTCCACCTTAAGATCGGTGGGCAGTGAATCCTGCTGCAGTTTTACTGACTGATTGGCTTTTACCTGCTCATTTTTGAAGAACTGAAAGTATATTACCAGCATCATCGTTATTGCCAATACCGATATTCCGGCTGCTATTACCAGGCGGAGCTTGGTTTTGAGTTTTACCGATTGTTTTATTTTACCCGGAATATTGCCTTTCATAATAATGTTATTGGATTGTAGTCAGTTTATAATTATCGTTTAACTTCAGGCAGAACCTTCGGTTTATTGTGATGCCCGATAATCTTACATGTGTAAGATTATTGAGATTTTTAACAGTTTTTCAGTGTTTGGTGCTGTTCACTTCAGGATTTTTACATCTTATTAATCATGCAACATCCGTTCAGGCACCAACCAGTATCAGGTCATCCGACTCAATAGTCATATTCTCGCACAGCAGTGCTGCCCGTTCAATAACCGCTTTCAGTTCACGGATATTCCCCGGCCACTCGTAGTTCAACATGAATTGAATGGCCTCTTTTGAGAGTTTTATTTCTGAAAGTTTATTGGATTTGCAGAATTCTTCCAGGAAATGTTTAGCCAGCAGGATAACATCGTCACCACGTTCTTTCAACGGTGGCAGATGAATGAGGAACCCTTGTAAGCGGTAGAACAAATCTTCCCGGAAACGGCCCTCTTTAACTTCTACGGCAAGATTCCTGTTGGTAGCGGCTATCATCCGGAAGTCGAGTTTTATGATTTTGTTGCTGCCTATACGGGTAATTTCTTTTTCCTGAAGTACGCGTAATAATTTTGTTTGCAGGTGTAGGTTCATCTCACCAATTTCATCCAGGAATATGGTTCCTTCATTTGCCTCTTCGAATTTTCCAATTCGTTTTTCACGCGCATCGGTAAACGCGCCTTTTTCGTGACCAAAAAGCTCCGACTCTATCAGATCTTCAGGAATGGCGCCCATATTAACCGTTACAAAAGGCTTTCGCGACCTCAGTGAATTGTAATGAAGAGCTTTTGCTACCAGTTCCTTTCCAGTACCACTCTGACCGGTAACCAGAACCATAATATTATTTTTTTCAACCTTTCTGATCAGTCGCAGTACCCGCATAACGGCAGTGCTGTTGCCAAGTATGTTGGCATATTTATGACGGTCAATAATCTGGTCTTTCAGGAATTCCACTTCGCGTTTCAGTACCACATTCATCGAAAGATTTTTAACCGCGTTTTCAAGATTGATAAAAAGGTTATCATTTTTAATAATGTATTCCGAAGCACCCTGCTTATAGGCTTCAACAACTACTTCAAGTGTATCCTGACCTGAAACAATAACTACCATGATGGCCATGTTGTAGTTCTTGATTCTTTTCATCAGTTCAATACCATTCATTCCCGGCAGGTTGTAGTCGACCGTTACGATATCGGGATTTTGATGAAGATTGGCAATGCATTCTTCGGCTGTTGTAAAATGGGTGATATCAAGATCGCTCTTTGATAAAGATTGTATCAGTAATGTTGCAACCATCAGGTCGTCTTCAACAATAAATAATTTTGCCATGTTATATTGGATTAGTAATAATTTTAAATTTTAGTTGCAGATGAACTCAACTCAAGCTGCAGTTCGGCGAAAGCCGCGGTACATTGATTTACCAGGTCCTTAACCATTGAAGGCAGTTCATTCAGGTTGGTCATTTGTTTGGCGTTCTCTTCAATTTCCATAGCCAGCGTATTAGCCGTTTTCATTCCGATGTAATTGAGAGAGGGCTTTATTTTATGGGCCGCCTGACGGATGCCCTCATAATTTTCAACAGCCAGTTGTTGCTGCAGATCATCCAGAATTTCGGGAGTATTGGTAAGGAATAACTGAATAAAATCATTAAAGAATGACTCATTGTCCTCGGCCAGTACTTTCAGATAGTCGAGATTGGTAATTTTTTGTGACGGTGCCTGTCTGGCTTCAGTCAATACAAGTTGTTCATCACCGGTCATTTCTCCGGTATTTTTATTGCCCAGTGATGCGATTTTCTGTTTCAGGTCAAATGGATCAAATGGTTTGGATATATAATCATTCATACCCAGATCAATGCATTTATCCCGTTCCTTTTTATTGGCATGGGCCGTCATGGCCATAACTTTTACATGACATTTAGGAGCGGGCAGGTTCGTCCTGATTTCGCGGATGCACTGATATCCGTTCATCTCAGGCATCTCAATATCCATGAGAATGATATCGTAATCGTTTGCCTTTATTTTGGAAATCGCATCCAGTCCATGAATCGCATTATCGATTTTTAGTCCCCAGTCCTTCATCATCTTATTTATGACAAGCCGGTTGATATCATTATCTTCAACAATCAAAATTTTCAAGTCACTGTCGATCCTGCTTTCAGGTTGATCCGATTGCATTTGGTGCATCTCCAGTTCCGATGGCTCGGGATGGTCGAAGGGCAGGCTGAATGTAAAGGTGGTCCCCTGGTTGTAAACACTGTCAACTTTAATAATTCCTCCCTGCAAATCGACCAGGTTTTTAGCTATACTCAACCCTAAGCCTGTTCCACCAAATTTGCGGGTAATATCATCTCCTGCCTGGGTAAACATATCGAAGATTGTAGAAAGCTTGTCTTTTGGAATTCCTATCCCGGTGTCTCTTACGCTTATGGAAACCATGCTGCACCGCTCATTGGAATCAATAAGCCGCGAACTGATTTCAACTTCACCTTTGTTGGTGAATTTAATAGCGTTATTTACCAGGTTATTTATAATCTGGCTGAGACGGGTAGGATCACCTTTAACATATCCCGGAATGCATTCGTCATGCTGGCGTTTTATGGTAATTCCTTTCTCTGATCCTTTGGCCTTAAATAATTCGTATGTGGTGTCAATCAGCTCCTGTATATTAAAGATGGTGCTTTCAAATGTCATTTTATTGGCATCCATTTTTGACAGGTCCAGGATATCGTTGATAATCACAAGGAGATTATCGGCCGACTTTTTAATGGCATTGAGGAACGTAAGCTGATCGGTATCAATTTTTGTTTTCAACAAAAGATTGGTCAGACTAGTAATTCCGTGGATAGGGGTACGGATCTCATGGCTCATATTGGCGAGGAACTGTTCCTTTATATGTTGGGTTTCCTGTGCCAGGACAAGGTCATGTTTTAATAATTCCTCATTCTTTTTTAATTCGGTTATATCGGTAGCTATACCAACGAACCCTGAGGGGTTGTTCAGTTCATCAAACTGCTGTATGCACGTAAGTTCAAAATGATTGCCATTGATTTCGGTAGTGGTGGTACATTCACCGTTTTTAATCAGGTTACGGAGCAACCCGTGATCAAGTTTAATAACATGACTGGTTTCATGAATTGTTTTACCGATGAGTTGCAAAGGATTGATGTTCATCATTTGAACACATTTTCCTTTTAGCATGGTAAACCGGCCATTCTGGTCAACAGCGAAAAGCAGAATGGGTGATTTTTCAATAACGGCTTCCAGTTTTTTCTCCGACTCCTGTAATGCCCTGATTGCAATAGAAGTTTTTTGCTGTGCAGCGTTTATTCGAAGTGCATGACGGATACTTTGTGTCACACCCTCAGGAGTTATAAGTTTTTTCGGAATGTAGTCACAGGCACCCATACGAATAACTTCAATGGCCAGTTTTTCATCACCGTGCGATGTAACTACAATAACCGGCGCTCCATGAAGAAGCAGTTTGTGTTTGGACAGAAACTCTAAACCGGTACAATCAGGAAGGTTATAGTCGAGGAAAATACAGTCGAATATACCGTTGCTCAGGGCTTCAACTGCCTGTTGCTGATGGGCAACAGAAACAACTTCAGCCTGAAAGTCCGACATGCGGATAGAACGTTGCAAAGCGATTCTGTCGAGCTCTTCATCATCAACAATCAGTATATTTAATTTCGAAGTATTCATCTGACTTTATTTTTTAATGTTGTTCACACAGCTTCCAGTAGCTGTTTAATATAGATACCGCTGAAACAAATTTTTCGAATGATACAGGCTTCAGGATATATCCTGCCACATTCAGGTCAAATGCATCCAGACGGTCGCGTTCATCATTTGAAGTGGTCATCATAAATACACTAATCGATTTTAGTTCGGGATCTTTTCGCAACGCTTTCAGCATTTCGAGTCCATTCATTTTGGGCATGTTTATATCCAGCAGAATAATTTGTGGCCTCGGTTCTATTTTCGTATATCCTTCGGTTCCGCGAAGCATAGCAAGTGCTTCAATACCATTACGGGCGTGAGCCAATGGGTTTTGCATATTGTTTTTCTTGAATGCCCGTTGGACATTCATAACATCAACCAGGTCATCCTCTACAAGGAGAACCGTAACCAGCTTCTCTGCCATAAGCTAAATCATTAATATTCAGTAAGATAATGTA
>CAZPKJ010000038.1:0-2073 GCA_964587075.1 uncultured Flavobacteriaceae bacterium
ATACAATGAGCAATACAAACAATAACCACCTCGAAAATGTCGCTGCTTTGAATCACTCAGTAATATCCGTACAGGTTACAACGTTTATGTACCGGCATGACGGATTCTTGCATATGATTACTTAATAAATGTACATTATCAATTTATAAACCGACAAAACAAAAAACCCAATCCAATAACCATCTTATGAAAAAATTATTCTCTTTGATATTGGTAACCGCCATGTTATCAATTGGTACAGTTTCTCTGGTTCATGCACAAGCTGACGCTCCGGCCGAAGCTGCTGCAGCGCCGGCTGCCGACGAATCGTTTCACCAGATTCTGAAAACAAAATTTATTGAGGGAGGCCCGCTTTACCTTACGCCAATCCTTATTTGTTTCATTATTGGAATGGCTATTGTCATTGAAAGGATCATTTATCTGAATATGTCATCGACAAATACCGATAAACTGCTTCAGTCTATCGAAGAGGCCCTTAACACCGGAGGTGTTGACAGTGCCAAGGAAATTTGCCGTGGCACCAAAGGGCCTGTTGCCAGTATTTTTTACCAGGGACTCGACCGTGAGCATGAGGGAATCGACATCGTTGAGAAGTCTGTAATTTCATACGGTGGCGTTATGATGGGTAACCTCGAAAGGGGCCTTATCTGGATTTCTCTTTTTATCGGTCTGGCGCCGATGCTTGGTTTCTTCGGAACCGTAATTGGAATGGTTCAGGCTTTTGATGCTATTGAATCGGCCGGTGATATTTCTCCGGGACTGGTAGCGGGAGGTATTAAAGTGGCTCTTATCACAACCATTGCCGGTTTGATTGTAGCTATGATTCTCCAGGTGTTTTACAACTACCTTGTTTCTAAAATCGATAGTTTGGTCAGCCAGATGGAAGACAGTTCCATATCATTAATTGATCTGCTGGTACGCCACAATTTAAAAACCAAGAAATAACAACAACCATGATAGATTTAGGCCTTTGGATTTCATATATTCTGCTGTTTGCGGCTGTTGCCGGAATGGCCGTGTATTCCCTGGTAAACATGTTGCGTGACCTGAAAAACGCAAAAGGTACACTGATAGGTGTGGGTGTTTTACTGGCGCTGTTCCTTCTCAGCTTCTTAATTTCAGGCGATGAGGTGTTACCCAAATATGAACAACTTGGAATCAGCTCCGGTCAGTCAAAAATGATTGGTGCCGGTTTAATTACCCTTTATATTATCGGGTTTGCTACTGTAGTACTTGCCGTATTCACTGAGTTCCGCAAATTATTTATTAAGTAATTATGTCAAAGAAAAAATCAAGAGGAGTACCCGAAATTAATGCCGGCTCAATGGCCGATATTGCTTTCCTGCTCCTTATTTTCTTCATCGTGGCAACTACCATGGATGTCGACAGCGGAATTTTAACCAAGCTTCCGCCAATGCCAGAGGAGCAGCAGGAAGATCCACCCGAAATCAAGGACCGTAATGTTCTTACCGTACTTGTAAACGCCAAGGATCAGCTGCTGGTTGAAGGTGAATGGTCGGATGTAACCCAGCTACGCGAAACAACCAAAGAGTTTATCGTAAATCCCCTGAAAAAAGAATCCTTGCCCGAGGATCCAACCAAGGCTGTTGTGTCGTTGCAAAACGACCGCGGAACTTCATACAACGCCTACATTCAGGTTCAAAATGAACTGAAAGCCGCTTACAACGAAGTGCGTGATGAAAAATCGAAGGAAATGTTTGGTAAAAAATTCGATGCTTTGTCCGAATCGCAGCAAAAGCAAATACAATCTATTTATCCTATTAAAATATCAGAAGCCGAGCCTAAAGATGTTGGCGCAAAATAATTACTATGTCGAAGTTTAAAAAGAAAATAGGAGGCGGCACACCTGCCATTTCAACAGCATCGCTGCCGGATATCGTATTTATGTTATTGTTCTTTTTCATGGTAACTACAACTATCCGCGATGCCAGCCTGAAAGTGAAAATAATTACACCCAATGCCAGTGAAATACAAAAACTAGAGAAGAAATCGCTGGTGAGTTACATATATGTGGGTCCGCCTTCAACAGCTGCGCTGCGTGCCACTTATGGT
>CAZPKJ010000038.1:2083-11166 GCA_964587075.1 uncultured Flavobacteriaceae bacterium
GAACCACGTATCCAGCTCAATGATGCCTACGCCAATGTGAGTGAAATTGCCGAGTTTATCGAAAAAGAGCGCGAGGCGAGAGATGAAGCTGAAAGAAATAAACTTACCACTTCATTGAAGGTCGACAAAGATACCAAGATGGGACTGGTTACGGATATCAAACAGGAACTGCGTAAACAAAACGCGTTAAAGATTAATTATTCCACTAAAAAAGGTAATCTCGACGCCGGTAACTGATCCTGATATAAAATATACTTAATCCTTTCGCTTACACGGAAGGATTTTTTTATAACTGTAATGTTTCTTCGTCGGGAAGATTTTTTTTCGATATCCTGTATAACATCGCAACAATAAAAGCGGATAACAGTACCGAAACTGCCAGAAAAATAAACTCACCGTCACCGGTACCAATGGTATCCTGGTTAAACGAAAGCTGGCCGGTAGCCGATAAATAGGCAAGTACTACTGCTGCTCCGTTATTAATAAAGTGTGCCGCCACGGGAAGCCATATACTGCCCGACCAGAACAGAAGGTACCCGAACAGCAACCCAAGTAAAAAACGCGGCAGGAAACCGTAAAACTGCATGTGAATAGCGCTGAACAATGCCGCTGTGATAATAATAGTTACATGTATGTTTCCCGTTAACTGATGAAATAACTTTTGTAACACGCCCCTGAATAAAAACTCCTCCCCGAGAGCAGGGAGAATTGCAATTACCAGGATATTGAACATAAGCGCCCGGGTGGTGTTTACATCCAGAAATGCTTCAGTTATTTTCATGGCCTGTGCCTCACTCGACTTCATCCACTGTTCGAGCCAGCTTAAAAAAGGCGGTAGTTCGAGGAGCTCATTGAATACCATCAGCGTATTAATAACCGGTACCATGGAAAACATCAACACAACCGTTAAGGCAATCATCCGGAATGAAGGAATGGTTTTGGCAAATAAAAATTCGCGGGGTTGAAACGAAAAAACCAGTGAAGCAACAAGCGAAGGAACCAGGAACATCCCCAATCCGGTTGTTATCAGCTGTAATACTTTAAGGGCAGAGACTACCTCAGGGTTGCCGAAATCCGACAACGATGCGGCATCGTTGATAACATCGAAACCGTATAAATATTCCACTACCAGGCCACCGCACAAACTGAAAATGATGGTACTAAACAGTATAAGACTTACCAGTATCAGGAACTTACGGTATACGGGTTTGTCGGCAAAGAGGCCTGTGAGCATGAATTTCATTAATTTTGCCCAAAAGTAAGCAGTAATGGACCAAAATAAAGCTGAATAGCGGATGATGGGCATAATTTCAGAGTATTTCAGCCATTATGAAGTCATCAGTTCCGGGGCACAAGTTTAATAACTCATCACACTGGTAAAAATTGGTAACATAGATCTTGGGGAGTTCCCATTGTTACTCGCTCCAATGGAGGATGTGAGCGACCCTCCTTTTCGTGCTGTTTGCAAGGAGCATGGTGCCGACCTGATGTATACCGAGTTTATATCATCGGAAGGATTGATTCGCGATGCAGCAAAAAGTGTTAAGAAGCTGGATATTTTTGAATACGAGCGGCCTGTAGGTATCCAGCTTTTTGGTTCCGATATTGAATCGATGCGCGAAGCCGGCCGGATTGCCGATGCCGCCAACCCCGACCTTATTGATATCAATTACGGATGCCCCGTGAAAGCGGTTGCCTGTCGTGGCGCCGGTGCCGCGTTATTGCAGGACGTACCGAAAATGGTGGCTATGACCTCCGAGATTGTAAAAATTGCAACCAGGCCGGTTACGGTTAAAACCAGGTTGGGGTGGGATGACAGTACCCTGAACATTGAAGAGGTTGCCGAAAGGCTTCAGGATATAGGAATTGCCGCTTTGTCGATTCACGGCCGCACCCGGGCGCAACTGTACAAAGGTCCTGCCGACTGGACACTCATTGGAAAAGTGAAAAATAACCCGCGCATTAAAATTCCAATATTCGGAAATGGTGATGTTGACTCACCTCAAAAAGTTCAGGAATTGCGGAACCGTTATGGTGTTGACGGGGTCATGATTGGCCGGGCCAGCATTGGCTATCCATGGATATTCAATGAAATCAAATACTTTCTGAAAAACGGAACAATGGCCGCTCCGCCCGATGTTGCTGTCAGAGTTCAAACATGCCGTAAGCATCTCGGTCATTCACTTTCGTGGAAGGGCCCTGTTACCGGGATATTTGAAATGCGCCGCCATTACACAAACTATTTCAAGGGTTTCGATCACTTTAAAGATTACCGGATGCGGCTGGTAACAACAAACAGTGTTGATGAAATTCATGCCATACTTGATGAAGTACTCATCAGATATCAGAACGGGCTGGTATTGGCATAGCATCCTTTTACCCTGACGGGGCCTGTTACATGATCATGTTGTTTTCTGGTTTTTAAGGTCCCGTTGCATTTATACACTGTTTTGTTTCAGAGGCAAACATTCAACAAAAGCATTTAACCATACCGTTATAGTTACATGTAAATGTAGTTGTGGTTGATTGCCATGCTGATTACTTTTATGCCTGACAGATTAAGTTTAACCTTTAAACGATATCATCATGAAAAAGGTAATCATAAGTTCACTCGCATTTATTTTCTTATTGCTAATTCTATTGCCTGAAAGGGTTTACTCCACAACGGGCTATAATGCTCCGGGCATGGTAATGGCGTTAAAGCCTTTCAAGGGAATTAATGTTAAGGGAAACATTCGGGTAATTATTGTTCCCGGTTCATTTCATGGAATTAAAGTATTAACCGATAATGAAGATGCCCATGGCATACAGCCCCGTATTGCACACCGTTCGTTGTACCTGGTAAGAAAAAAGCAGCGTAACACACATCCGATAACTGTTTATATTTCCTGTACCGACATTAAAGTGATTGAAACTTTCGGAGCGGCAATAGTGATGAATGAGGGCCTTATTAAAGCTAAAAATATTTATTTATATGTACATGAATCAGGTGAAATTCATTTAAACCTCGATGTTGAAAAAGTTGCCGCCAATGTGGCTAAAAACGGAACTATTATTTTAGGCGGTCATTTCGGGGAATCGGCAATCAATGTAAAGGGAACCGGTAAGGTACGATTAAAAAATACAGAGGGATAATTAATCAGATTTATCAGTAGTTGTAGTTTGTTTAGTATGGTTCCGGCATGCCTGTGTGGTGTGCCGGTTCTTTTATGGTACTTCAAAGCGACACCTTTGGACTCCGCGCGATGTTTCGTGACGAATACAGTGCGGCAAGGTATCCAATTACAAATACGATCAGAAAAACATAAACAAAATCCATGAGCTCAATAGTTACCGGGTACGATTCAACGATAAACGACTCCCCATCGTCGAGTTTTATAAATCCAAACCATTGTTGTAACAAACAAATCAAGGCTCCTGCCGCCATCCCGGTAAGGCCGCCAAATAATGAAATCATAACACCCTCCATCAAAAAAATATTTCGGATCAGCTTATCTTCGGCACCTAACGCTCTTAGTATGTTAATATCCTTTTTCTTTTCAATAATCAACATGGTTAAGGATCCGATGATGTTAAAAATGGCAATAACGAGTATGAACGACAAAATGAAATAAACCGCCCACTTTTCGGACTTAAGAATTTTATATAAAAAATCATGTTGTTGCAACCGGGTTTCAATTTTAACCTGTCGGCCGGTAACATCCAGCAATGATTCCTTTACCGCCTCATCCTCAAATCCCGGCTTCAGGCCGATTTCGATGGCTGAAATGTTCTGGTCCTGACCAATAATGTCTCTGGCAAACCGCAGTGGTACCAGGATATATTTCGTATCAAAATCCTGCTGTATGGCAAAAACACCGGCCGGTTTTATCAAGCGGACATTAAAAGCCTCTTCAGGATTAAGAGCAGTAACCGGCTTCCCCTTTTTAGGGATATAAACTGTGAGGGCATTAAACGGGTCTTTAATGTTTAACGACAAAGAATAGGCAATACCACTTCCAACAATGGCATAGTCCGACCTGTTATCAGTAAGCAGTAATTCGCCATCAATAATTTTATCATTGATGTTGGCAATATTAAAAAATATGCTGTCTACACCCTTGATAGTTGCAATGTACTGCCGGTCGCGGTATTTTATAAGGGCGCTTTCTTCGAGAGTGAATGTGACCCACTCAACGCCCTCCGTATTTTTTATTTTGGCAATATCCAGTGCAGCAGGGTCGAATGTTTTCCCCCTTTCAGGAGATATTTTTATGTCGGGGTCGAAGGAATCATAAAGGGATACCACCAGTCCAGAGAAACCATTAAACACCGAAAGTACAATGATTAACCCGGCGGTTCCAACCATTACCCCCGCCACCGATATAATGGAAATTATATTAATAACGTTATGCGATTTTTTTGCAAACAGGTACCGCTTCGCTATAAAAAATCCGGTGTTCATGATTATTTCCAGGCTTTAACAATTAGTCCCGTGCCCGTTTTATGATGCATTTGGGTATCGATAAAATTCAATACAAACGCTATCGGGTATGTGATAACATAATAAAATGGCAGAATTAAAAACCCAATAATTTTGGGCATTTTTCCAAGAAAAAGAATCGGGTATTTCATCGACAAGCGCCATGATATTTTTCCCGGTGTTCCATAAGAGTAATGAGCTTCAACACGTGAAAACCCCGCCGATTTCAGTTTCGATTCAATATCGTGGATGTTGTAACCATCACGTACATGTTCTTCGATGAATGATGTTTCGCCCTCGCCATGAACATCACTTCCACCCTGGTCGGATGGTGTTGAAATTAATAACATGCCCCCTGGTTTCAGCGATCGGTGAAAATTTTTAAACACCGTAACATCTTCAAGGATATGCTCCATCACATCTACCGATAAAACCAGGTCGAATGAATTGTCGCGATAAAAGGTGGTGAGGTCGTTTACAATGAATTTCACATGGCGGGCATCTATTTTTTCGAAAAAATTATTGCAATCGGCAACCTGCTCTTCCTTAACATCAACAGCGAGTATGTTAAAAATCCAGCTTTTGGTAAAAAGCCAGTAGGTATATTGGCCGAAACCCGCTCCGGCATCAAGAACAGATGCGTCCTCAGGAACCGTTTTGATCCATGTTCGAAGTTCCTTGTGAATGTGCCAGGCTCGAAGTAACAGCAGGTTCAGCAGCCTGTAAAATGTCTTTCTCAGAAGCGGACTTCTGTTAAAAATGTTCCCTAATGAACGTTTGATTGGATCGTATTGCATAAACAGTAATTAGCCAGCGGTAATATTATTGGGTCCTGAATCTTGTAATACTCCGTCATCTCAGGAAATCTGCGGTAATTTCGTTTGCCGGATAGACTTTATTGTAAAATTTACTTATAAAACCGTTTAGAAACAACTACTCTTAATTTTTTGTATCGGCTGCAGTATCGTCCGGAGGAATTTCAATATCACGCATAATTTTGTCAATCTTTTCGGCATAATCGAGCGAATCATCCACAAAAAATTCAAGATCGGGGATGATACGTGCCTGATTACGGATTCTTTCACCCAGTTTTTTCCGGATTTCCCGTTTATGCGAATCGAGTTTTTTGATTACCTCCTGTGCATTCTCCCTGAATATACTCACATATATCCGGGCAACCGACAAATCGGGCGTAACCCTGACCATGGTGAGGGTTATGAATGAGGAGCCATAAAAATTTTTACCCTCCTTCTGGAAGAGGTCTCCCAGTTCCTTCTGAATTAACCGGGCATATTTTAACTGACGGGTAGAGTCCATCGGACAAAGTTAAGACTTTGCCCGATATTACTAAGTTTTTGAATACCATTTATTTCACAATGGAAACCGAAAATGTATATTTGCGCCATGAAAACCTATTTCCGGATTATCCGGCTTGTGAGGCCTTATTTGGGCTACGCCCTTTTAAACGCCTTTTTTAATATCATGTCGGTGGTTTTTAATCTTTTTTCTTTAACCATGGTCGCTCCCTTTCTCGATTTATTATTCCTGAAATCCGACCAGGATTATGCCGATAAAATCGCCGCGGGCGCTCCACCGGTCAGCCTGTCGGTTGATTCGCTGGTTGATAATTTCTACTTCTTTTTCACTTCAGTTATTGTTGATCCCGAAAAGGGTAAAATGTACGCACTTAGCATGATTTGCGTGTTGGTGGTAATTATGTTTTTTTTGAAAAACCTGACCCGTTATTTCGCCATGTTCTTTTTGGCCCCTGTCAGAAACGGTGTGGTAAAAGATCTTCGCAACAGCATGCACAAAAAAGTGATGGAATTACCTGTGGCCTATTATTCCGATGAACGTAAAGGCGACATCATGGCCAGGCTTACCTCCGATGCTCAGGAAATTGAATGGTCGGTAATGAGTTCGCTGGAGG
Organism: uncultured Flavobacteriaceae bacterium; assembly: GCA_964587075.1. Taxonomy (GTDB): domain Bacteria; phylum Bacteroidota; class Bacteroidia; order AKYH767-A; family OLB10; genus CAZPKJ01. Next base: position 8,476 of record CAZPKJ010000038.1, read on the forward strand.
CAACATTCCGGGAACCATTAACCATCATACTTTTTTTAGCAACCATGATTTTTATTAGTCCGCAACTGACTTTGTTTGTTTTGATACTTCTTCCGCTGACAGCGCTTCTTATTACCAGGATTGGCAAAAGCCTGAAGCGTACATCGGTAAAATCAAAAGAACGTTTGGGATTTTTACTATCCATTATCGAAGAAACCCTTTCGGGATTGCGGGTAATTAAGGCTTTTAATGCTGAACAGTCGGTGCAGGAAAAGTTCGAATCACAAAACCGTAAGTACACCATTACCATGAACCGGATGTACCGGAAAACAGATTTATCATCGCCAATGAGTGAGTTCCTCGGGGCATGCGTTCTGGTTGTGGTCATGTATTTTGGAGGGCAACTGGTGCTTTCGGCCGACAACTCCCTGTCAGCTGCTATGTTTATAACCTACATCGCTATTTTTTCGCAAATGATACCTCCCGCAAAGGCATTCACCAACGCGTTTTATAATATTCAAAAAGGCATTGCTTCCGCCGAGCGTATCAACAAGATTCTGGATGCATCCAACGACATCACCGATTTGCCGGATGCCAAAACTATTTCTGAACTCAAAGAGAGTGTAAAGTATGAAAATGTATGTTTTAGTTATCGAAAGGGTGATAGTGGTTACGTGTTAAAAAATATCAATCTTGAGATTCAGAAAGGCAAAACGATAGCCCTCGTGGGCCAGTCGGGATCGGGTAAAACAACACTGGCCGATATGCTGCCCCGATTTTATGATCCTACCGAAGGGGTGGTTAAAATTGATGATATTCCGCTCCGCGAATTAAAAATAAGTTCAGTTCGGTCGCTCATAGGTTTTGTTTCGCAGGAATCCATATTATTTAATGATACCGTTGCGGCAAATATAGCTTTTGGTTTGAATGATGTAAGTATGAGTGACATTGAGCAGGCTGCTAAAATTGCCAATGCACATGATTTTATTATGGAAATGCCCCAGGGGTATGAAACCAATATTGGCGACCGTGGGGGCAAAATGTCGGGCGGGCAGCGACAACGTATGAGCATTGCCCGCGCTGTTTTGAAGAATCCTCCCATCCTGATACTGGATGAAGCTACATCAGCACTCGATACCGAATCGGAACGGCTCGTACAGGATGCCCTTCAAAAACTGATGACTAACCGGACAACACTGGTTATTGCTCACAGGTTGTCAACCATTCAGCATGCCGATGAAATTATTGTGCTCAACAAAGGAACTATAGAAGAACGGGGTACACACGAAGAACTTATCCGTAAAAACGGACTATATAAAAAACTTTTCGATATGCAATCGTTCGCGTAAGCACTCATGAAAGTTGATTTTTAATAATACGAAGCTTAGTTTTTTAACTTATACAAAACACCCGTTGGGCTTTTGGGGCCGAATAATTTTTGTGTGAGTAAATAAATATTGCCTTTTGTATCGGTTCCCATGGAGTTTAATTTTCCATCGGTTTCATTTTTTCCGGAATTGTTTATGTTTACGTTTATCCATTTCCATGTTCCATCGGGCTGCTTTGCAATAGCGAATAATTTTCCGTTCCAGTCGCCGAAAAAGTAATAACCTTTCAATGCTGCAAAATCATTGCCCCGGTAAACATATCCGCCACAAATGCTGATGCCCGTATCATGATTATATTCAGCAACAGGTAACTCGAGACCCGAAGTATTACAATTAACAGGTGGGTTAAAGCAATGGTATCCCTCCATTATCCGCCATCCGTAATTTCCCCCCTTCCTGATAATATTTACTTCCTCATATTTGTTCTGGCCCACATCTCCGCAAAACAACTCGCCGGTTTGGGTGTCGAACGAAAACCTCCACGGGTTACGTAATCCGTAGGCAAATATTTCAGGACGATTAATTCCTGAATTAATAAAAGGATTGTCACGTGGTATTTCAAAAGGTTTTTGGCCATCGACATCAATTCGTAATATTTTACCAAGCAGGTTTGACAGGTCCTGGCTGTTGCCGATGGTCCCATGTTCATCATTGGCACCACCACCATCGCCGGTACCGATGTATAAATATCCGTCAGGCCCAAATTCGAGCATCCCGCCGTTATGATTGCTTTCGGGCTGAAAAATTTCAAGAATGACTTCAGGCTGGTCAATGGCTTTGTCGGCATTGGCCGGATCGCGTTTGAATGCTGCAATTACACTCTTGTGATCGTAACCCTGTACGTTAGCCGGGGAACTGTAATAAAGAAAAAACCGGCCATTCGATTTATAAAGGGGGTGAAAAGCTATACCCAACAGCCCTTTTTCGCTGTAGGCGATGTTTAATCCATCCAGTCGTGACGAAATATCCAGAAACGGCTCTTTGTTAACGGCCCCATCCTTAACAATTTTAATCTTTCCCCCCTGTTCAATAACAAAAATCCGGTTTGAATCATCATCGGGGCAAGCCATCCCGACAGGGCTGGTAAATCCCGACGCAACTTTTTCAAGTGACACTTTCAAATCACCGGGTGGTTGAGCATCACATGAAGTAAATAACACTGTAAACAGGAGTAAAAATCTCAACAATTCAAAGATAGGTTTCATCACAGGGTGTTTGCTTCAAAGGTAATTAATTGTAATTTATTTTTTTAGATGTATAATGATGGGTCAAACCATGGTGTTCACTACATCATTATGGTATTCCGATTGTGGGTTATATTGGA
>CAZPKJ010000038.1:11176-18958 GCA_964587075.1 uncultured Flavobacteriaceae bacterium
CTCTGAAAGGCGATACAACTAAAATGTATGAAAAATATGATTAATTGGTTTGAAATTCCTGTTTCGGATTTTACACGTGCCAAAAAATTTTATGAATCGGTTATTGGTTGCAAACTTGAAGAATCCGATATGATGGGTATGAAAATGGGAATGTTTCCAATGGATGAAGGAAAGGTGAGCGGGGCTATTGTTAAAAGCGATAACCATAAAACTTCCTCTGATGGTGTTGTAGTTTACCTCAATGGAAATCCCGATATGGCTCCGGCCCTCAGTAAAATTGAAAAAGCAGGAGGGAAAGTAGTAATGCCTAAAACGCACATTAGTGATGAAATCGGATACATGGCTTTTTTTATTGATACCGAAGGGAATAAACTGGCGTTCCATTCTCAGAATTAGTGCTTCATAGGTTCTGAGCGCCCGGCCGGAGTAATGGCCGGGTTTTTTTATTAGTTGGTAATTTTACTACTTTTATAAAAAAAACAATGAAAAATATCCTCTCTTTTTTACTGGTTCTGCCACTTTTTCTGATTCAGACTTCATGCCTCAGTCCCGTTACCGGCGAAGGTCCGGTTATTTCCGAATCCAGGACAACTGAACCTTTCAACAAAATAGCACTTAATATGAGTGCCGATGTAATCATCTCTGAAAGCTCCGAAGCCTTTATCAATATCAAGGCACAGCAGAATATTGCCGATATCATTGTTACCCGGGTTGATGGAATGACGCTGGTAATTACCTCCAAAGGAAACATCATGTTTAGTGAACCGGTAACCATTGAAATAGGTACCGGTCCCCTCGAATCGGTTGAACTAAATGGCAGCGGAACAATTTCAGGCGCAACACCGCTTCGGGGCGAAATGTTCGACCTGGAAGTGAACGGGTCTGGTTCCATCCATGTTCAAACCGAATCCAATCAGGTTTCAGGAGGTATAAGCGGGTCAGGTAAAATTAATCTGTCGGGTACAACCGGCGATATCCGTTTTCAAATCAACGGCTCGGGATTCCTTGATGCAGCCGGATTGAGTGCTATGACAGCTACATTGAAGATTAACGGTTCGGGAGAAATGAAAATTAATGCCTCCAGCCGTATTGATGCTACCATTAACGGTAGCGGTCAAATTTACTATGTTGGTAACCCCGAAATTCAACAATCTGTTCACGGCAGCGGAAGTATCTCAGCGGCCGGCCGTTTATGACCGGAATTACCGCAATTCGTAATTTCTTAATTCCCGGTTTTCATAACAAACCTGTAATTGCCGACCTGGTTCGTCCCGGTAGCAGCGGCAAATTTCCGGTCGTTATATTCTCGCATGGATTTAAGGGATTTAAAGACTGGGGCCCTTTCCCCGAAGCAGCCCGACAGTTTGCCCGTGCCGGATTTATTTTTATCAGTATCAACTATGCCTACAATGGCACTACACCCGGCTCTCCCGAAATCATTTCCGACCTGGAGGCTTTTGGAAACAATAACTTCAGTAAAGAACTCGATGATCTGGAAGCAACGCTCACCTGGGTAGAGGATAATGCCTTGAAAATTGGCGCTGATTTAGGCCGTTTATCGCTTTTGGGTCATAGCAGGGGAGGGGCTATGTCTGTTTTGAAATCGGCATCCGACAACAGAATCCAAAAAGTAGCCGCATGGGCATCGGCAGCAGGATTTGAAAAATTTATCACACGCGCCCAGATCATTGAATGGAAGAAAAACGGAGTACATTATGTTGAAAACAGCAGGACCGGACAGATGATGCCATTGTATCTGCAACTTTATTACGACTTTGTCAGCAATCACCGAAAGCTTAATATCAGCAAAACCATTGCTCAAATAAAGCGGCCATTACTGCTCGTACACGCAAAAGACGACGAAACCATTCCCTACGAAGATATACTGTCTCCTATACGCCGTAATCCCGGGTATATAAAGTTAATAACCACACGTTCGGGAGGGCATACTTTTGGTACCGCGCATCCGTTTGAAGATACTAACCTGCCCCCTCTTTTTCAATATATTGTAAATCAAACTATTGATTTTTTCGGGCGAAAATAATTTTCTGAAAATTTTATCAAAAACCGTATTTCATAACTTCCCCGGAAGGGTAGTTTGAAAAGAACTCCGAATCGTTAACTTCGTAGCGTCGCTTTACCATGAAGATAGCAATAGCAGGCACCAGGGGAATTCCAAATAATTACGGCGGTTTTGAACAATGTGCGGAATATCTTTCCGTACTTCTGGCTGAAAAGGGTCACCAGGTTACAGTTTACAGCACGCATTATCATCCATACCAGGAAACCAGTTTCAATGGTGTTACCATCCATCATTGTTACAATCCTGAACATTCCATTGGAACTGCCGGCAACTTCATTTACGATTACCTGTGTATGCGTCATGCCGTTAAAAATGATTTCGACATTTTGCTTGTGTTGGGATATACTACGGCTTCGGTGTTTTATCCGTTCATGAATTTTGGCAGAACAACTTTGATTACCAACATGGATGGCCTTGAGTGGAAAAGGGAGAAGTGGAACAGTTTTGTAAAAGTACTTGCACGGTTTTTCGAAAAGCTTGGCGCACGGTATTCACAATATTTGGTGGCGGATAACGAAAAAATAAGGGATTACCTTCACGAAACCTATAGCCGCGAATCGACCTATATAGCATACGGTTGCGAAGAATTTAAAAATCCTGATGATTCAGTATTGCAAAAATATGAGGTAGAACGTGGATCGTATGGTATTTTAATTGCGAGAATGGAGGCTGAGAATAATGTAGAGATGATCCTTGAAGGATATACCGCCTCCGGTGAAAAGGGCAAACTTCTGGTAGTAGGCAACCTTACTACCCCTTATGCCAAAAAACTGGTCAGTCGCTTCGAAGGTGATGCACGCATTGAGTTCAAAGGTGGTATTTACGATCTGAATGATTTGAATAACCTGCGCTTTTATTCAAAATTTTATTTTCATGGCCATTCGGTAGGAGGAACCAATCCATCACTTCTCGAAGCCATGGCATCGGGGGCGTTTATAGTTGCTCACGACAATGTGTTTAACAGGGCCATCTTAGGTTTCGATGCCGTTTATTTCTCTGATGCCTTTTCCTTAAAGAAAAATCTGGAAGTTTCTTTCCCCGACTCAACCAGGATTCAAAACGCAATCCGTAATAATATCTCTAAAGTACAATCGGTTTATAACTGGCAAAAAATATGTGATCAGTACGAGAAATTGTTTTATCAGGTCGTAAAAAAGTAGTTGTAGTTTATTAGTTTTATTTAATCCTGAATCAGTATGACCACCAGACATCCTGCTAACTTACATGTAAAAACCTGTATTTTATTTTTGTGCATTGTGTTCAGCGAACAGGTTGTCTCGCAACATTATTACCTGCCACTCAACAACGAGTATCACTCACGGTACGATTCATCGCTGTACAAGGTTGGAGTGCCGTTTCATACTTCGGTAAAACCATACATCAGTAATGATGTTGCTGCAGTTGTTGCACTCGATACATTAGAAATGTTCAAACTGAATGATTCTAAATTTTATAATACACTTGTAGGAAGAAAACTGTTTAAAGAACACCTGGTCCAGGTGCGCGAAGACGATTATTTCCTTTACGGAGATATTAATTTTGAATTTAACGGCGGAGCGTCACTTGAAACCGGCACCGACAAAAACACTTTTATTAACTCAAGAGGTGTATCATTGGGAGGAACGTTTGGCAGAGGGTTTTCATTTCAGTCGTCCTTTGTTGAGTCGCAATCAACTTTTTCATCATATATCGATTCTGCGGTCAGGGAAACCTTTGTAGTGCCCGGTGCAAGCAGGATAAAAAATTTTAATGACAAGTTCGATTATGGAACGGCAAGCGGCTCAATAGCCTATTCACTCAAAAAGCATTTTAGTTTTCAGTTCGGACACGATAAGAATTTTATTGGGGATGGTTACCGTTCCCTGTTACTTTCGGATAATGCATACAATTATCCGTTCCTGAAAATCAATGCCAGTTTCTGGAAGGTACGGTACATGGTTCTTTATGCGCTTTTCCAGGATGGCCCCTACGTAACCATTAACGATGAAAGCTTCAGGAGAAAGTACGGTACGTTTCACTATCTGGATGTGAATATCGGCAAACGTCTAACGGTAGGTGTATTGGAAGGAATTATCTGGAAGTATGATTCAACCAGGGCTTTTGATATAAACTATCTTAACCCCGTTATATTTTTAAGGCCTGTTGAATTTTCGATAGGCTCGCCGGATAATGCATTAATTGGTTTTAATGCCCGGTATAAAATAAGCAGCTCCGTTTATGCCTATGGCCAGCTTATGCTGGATGAGTTTAAGAAAGATGAGGTGTTCTCGGGCAACGGATGGTGGGCCAACAAACAAGGCTTTCAGTTCGGCTTCCGGTCATTCAGTTTTTTCAGAATCAAAAACCTCGACATAGCTTCGGAATTTAATTATGTACGACCGTTTACCTATCAGCACCGTAGTTCGCGAACTGCGTATGCCCACTACAACCAGCCGCTTGCTCATCCGATGGGAGCTAATTTTTGGGAATCGGTTTCGTCGTTATCGTATGCCTGGAAACGATGGAACCTGCTTATCCGCGGAAGTTATGCCAGAGTCGGGTATGACATCGACAGCACCGGTGCCCCACGGAATTTTGGCAACAATGTACTTCTGAGTTATGATTCAAGGCCACCGGGAACCGATTTTGGCAATGAGATTTTACAAGGACTTGAAACAGAGGTCATTAACGGTGAATTCAGATTGTGGTACCTGCTTAACCCTGCCAGTAATCTGGTTATTGAGGGCGGAACACGAGTTCGAAGGGCCGACAGCGAAGTCAACTCCCACCAAACCATGTTCATTTTCTTCGGAATCAGAACCAATCTAAGTAACAGATACTTTGATTTTTAAATGTTAATATTTAATTAACATTTGGTTTCATGTACGACAGTATCTTTGTGAAATAATGAATCTTATTTTTTGAGTACTTTTAACAATCAGAGGAAATTGGGATATAGGAAGTTTAGCATTACCCCGTTTGGTTATTAGTACTCCGAAAACATGCTTTCGCCAAGATGTAATTGGATTTTACCAACTTAATCGCCTATTTTGTAGAAATTATTAGTTAGTTAGATGCATCTTGATAAATTTACTTAGATAAACCGTATTGAATGATAAACATTGCATTTGGTTGTATAACAGCTTTCCTGATTACTTTTCTGGCTATTCCCTCTATCATCCGGGTTGCAATAATTAAAAACCTGTTTGATGAGCCCGGTGAGCGTAAGTCGCATAAGTCGAGCATACCAACACTGGGCGGCCTGGCAATTTTTGCAGGAGTAGTATTTTCATACACTTTCTGGACCGCCGGATATGAAGACACATCAGCTCAATATATTATTGCCGCAATAGTGGTTATGTTTTTTATTGGGATAAAAGATGATATTATTGAATTGCCGGCAGTGAAAAAACTATACGGACAACTTTTTGCTGCTGTTATCATTGTACTGTTTGCCAATATCCGTATCACAAACTTGTTTGGTGTATTTGGCATATACGAAATACCATATTGGTTCAGTGTATTGTTTTCAATATTTACCATTCTCACAATCATTAATGCCTTCAACCTGATTGATGGTATTGATGGATTGGCTGCCGGAATAGGCGCCATAGCTTCATTCGCGTTTGGACTGTGGTTTTATAACTATAACGAAGTTTCACTGTGCATTTTGTCCTTTTGCCTTTTCAGTTCATTGCTGGCCTTCCTGGTTTATAACTTTTCGCCCGCAAATATTTTTATGGGCGATACCGGTTCATTAATTATCGGCCTCATTCTGTCAATTCTGGCCATCAATTTTATTCAGCTCAGCTTTGCCTCACCGCCTTACGCGTTTCCGTTCCGGTCAAGTCCTGCCATGGCAATTGCTATTCTTATAATCCCTCTTTTTGACACACTGCGCATTTTTATCTTTCGAATTGTGCAGGGTGGCTCACCATTTAAAGCCGACCGAAACCATATGCACCACCTGCTTCTGGATATGGGGCTATCGCATCGCGGTGTATCACTTACTCTCTATTCGGTAAATATGTTCTTCATAATAACCGCGCTTTTGCTGCGTCATATTTCAAGTCTTGTACTTTTGATCGTGCTTACAGTATTGGCGGTCTTTTTTAGCCTGATTCCCTATATTGTCAGGACTGTTAATAAAAGCAGGCCGGTTGATGTTAAATCACTTTGACGCCGGATCGGATTAATATTCATGAGCTACAGCTCCATTTTCACATTGATTATCAATAAGATATAGCCACCTTTAGTTTTATTGCCTCTTACTTTTCAAGTAATATACTGCCCTGTTTACCCGTTATGGATGTAAGAATGGCTGGCTTCTTACCGCATTTTTTCTATTTTTGAACTTAAATTTTAGTGAACAGGGAAAATACAAATTCAAAAAGTAATCAATGAGGTTAATCAAATGGTCCTTGTTCCTGATGACCGGAGTGTTTTTACTCCCTTCAGGAGCCATTTCACAAACAAGGGAAAACAAACCGGTAGTTACGGAATCAGTTATCAGTAATGACCCTATTGTTGAAATTCTCGACAGTTTGATCATGCTGAATAATGTTATTCGGTACAATCAGATAAATCCCCAGGAAAGCGGCCATACTTCGCGGAATGACTATCCCCAGTACAGCGACGCCATATATGAGCAACGTATTTCGAAAATTTACTCACCCATACCGCTTACCTACAACGAAGAGGTAAAAAAGTATATTGAATTATACGCCTATAAGCGAAGGGGTTTAACCAGCAGGGTGCTTGGATTATCGAATCTTTATTTCCCTCTTTTTGAGGAGGTCCTCGATAAGGAAGGACTGCCACTTGAATTTAAATATCTCGCTGTGGTTGAGTCGGCACTGAATCCCGTTGCTGTTTCAAAAATGGGCGCTACCGGTTTGTGGCAGTTTATGTACAACACCGGTAAAATGTATAACCTGAGGATCAATTCTTATTACGACGACAGAAGGGATCCGGTTAAAGCCACTCACGCTGCATGCAGGTATTTTAAGGATATGTATGCCATTTACGGCGACTGGCTTTTGGTTATAGCGGCATACAACTGCGGACCAGGTAATGTCAACAAGGCCATCCGTCGGTCGGGCGGTAAAACAAATTTCTGGGAAATAGCACGATACCTTCCTGCAGAAACCAGGGGATATGTTCCGGCATTCATTGCGGTTACTTATGTGATGAACTATACAAGCGAACATCATATTTTCCCGGTTCCCCCCGCTTACAATTATTTTGAAGTGGATACTGTTGCGGTTGATGGATATATCAGCCTTAATAAGATTGCCGCGGCCATAAATCTTCCGCCGGATGTTGTATCATTTTTAAACCCCATTTACAAAAGAGGAATTATACCCCAAACCGAAGAGGCAAATGTGTTGCGATTGCCGCAAAGCAGTATACCGGTTTACCTGGCTGCTGAACCTACTCTTTTCAGCCCGGCTTCTGAGCCATCTCCTGTGGCCGTTAACAGCGAAAATTCAGGAGAGGTAATGGCTAAAAATGAGGTTGCCGATTCCGGTAACTTTACAGTTGAGCACAAAAAGATCCGGAAAATTTATACGGTAAAATCGGGAGATAACCTTTCGGCTATTTCATCAAAACTCAGTTGTTCGGTTACCGACCTTAAATCGTGGAATCGTTTGCGCTCAAACGTTATCATGAAAGGACAAAAGCTCAGTTACTATACTACAATCCGTATTAAGGTTCCT